>NZ_JAMKFF010000006.1:0-3154 GCF_023574125.1 Corynebacterium intestinale | reverse complement strand
AAAAGCAACCGCAGCCTCAACCGGCTCCTTGACGGACTCATCAACAGTGATCTCAACAACGGTCTTACCGTTAGCGGTCTCCGGAGTAAAGGTCTTCTCACCCTCACCCAGAACGGTCTTGCCATCTTTCTTGGAAATCAGCTCAGCGTTAAGGGTGTACTTCTTACCCGGAACCAGACCCTCATAGGTCACCGTGTCCTCAACCTTTGCCCCAGCAACAACCTGAGTCGAACCCTCAGCAAACTTAGCCTGAGTTCCGATCGACGGCTCTACAGACTCATCGTCTGGAAGACCAGGTTGATCCGGCGGCATAACTCGCTGACCGTGGGGATCTCCCCCTGGCTTCCCATCAGGTCCAACAATGGTGATGTAAGCGCCCTCAGGAGCCTTTGGAACCATCACGGATGGATCACGAACAAATTCGACAGCAAATCCATCACTGTTTCTTGTGGTCTTTATCTCGAAGCCAGTAAGCTGTTTAAACTCTTCTGCACTTCCGCCATCATTCTTGAAGTACGGATACCACTCATTCCCATATGGTTCGTTGTATTTGTAGTCATCACCGGTAATGGTCAGAGCTGCAACCTTCCGGTGAAGCGAATTAGAACCAAGAAGCGCAGCCAGATATACCGCGTAGGTTCGCGCAGCGGCCTTATCGTTTCGCTTGACGGCATCCTGCTGCTTCATAGCTACATTGATAGCGGCATCCCGGAACTCCTCGGGAATCGGAGCCTTTACCGCAGTTGAAGCATCATATTTACTATTATTCTGCATCGGAATCGAAGCAGTAGCATCGATACACCATGCCCAGCCTACATTGTTGGCCTTGTTTCCTTTGTGATAGTAAGTACTAGCCGGTTTTCCGGCCCACACCAGCGGTCCCCAAGATGTATCAGTAACGGGATCATCAGTCTTTTCACCCATAGTCATATTCGGCTTGAAGTCGGTCGGCTCAGCCGCATCCGCCTTCACCCAGGGAACGGTGACCATGGCCGCAATCACTGCTATTGCTGTGAAAACAGCAGTAAGGACCATCCACCCCTCTCTGGAGATATTCCTTAATTTACTCATCGTTTCCTCTTCGAATGATGTGAATGTCTACAAGTTGCTTTGCACAGCAGTAAGTTTCCGCTGAGACAATCTGAAATCTGGACGTAGGTTTTTACACCCTGACCGGCGATTCTCCTTAAGAATCTCACGTACTCTTATAGTCCACTCAGGATACTATCATCACTCACAGCTAGCCGCAAGATAGTTGATTGCTTCATAACTTTTCCTTATATTCCCATCGAGCGATAATTCAGCAGGTAAAACGTGCTGTGCGCTCGACCTTTAGGCCGTTTTTCGCCAATACGTTCCCCTAAATGTTGACATGGCACATAACTCAGATTTTCTTAGATTTCTCCATTTAAGATTTCTTAAGTTTTTGCATAAGCGTTTCCTTAAGGCGGCACTACGCCAACTAGATTCCTCGGCGGAAGATGGCTCGCGCGCATCACTCTGGCCCGCCGACAAGTAGCCCCCAGAAATGCACAGAAGTGGCCGTGCGTAACACGCGGCCACTTCAATCACATCCAGTACCCCACCCCCCGTCAAGGCGTGGGGTACCACATCCCCCTTAACTTATAACGTCACAGTTTCTTTAATCGTCGGTGGAGCGGATGAGTTTCGGGTCGACGTCGACAACCGGCTCCGGCACCTCAATCAGCTCAATGTCGGAGACGGCATTGGCAGTCGGCTCCACGGGCTGTGAGTCGCCGTGGACGGTTTTATCAGCATTCGGGCCCACAGTGATCTTTCCGGCTGCGAGCGCTGCCCTGTCGCGGGCGGTCTCAACGTCCTCGGCAGTCGTAGCCACCATGCCCATGCGGCGGCCGGCGTATGCCCAGGGCTTGCCAAACAGGCGCACGTCGGTCTCTTCATAGGATAGGGCGGTGTCGAGGCCGGAGAAGGAGACGTCGTCAAGCTCGGCGTCCGCGTGCAGGATGACCGCAGCACCAGGGCTGACCATCGTCACATCAATGGGGAAGCCCAAAATCGCGCGGACGTGCAGCTCAAATTCAGAGAAGCGCTGCGTGTATCCGGTCAGCATGGCGGTATCCAAAGGACGCGGTGAGACGGAGGAGAAGTACACCTCATCACCCGCAACAAAAAGCTCAACGCCGTAGACGCCGCGCCCACCCAACTCGTTGGAGATACGCGCCGCAACGGAGCGCGCGTTCGCCAGGGCATCCTCACTCATCGCCATCGGCTGCCACGACTCCACCAAGTCACCGTTCTCGTGCCGGTGGCCAATAGGCTCACTGAACCACGTCGCCATCTTGCCCGTAGCCGGGTCAATGGAACGCACAGCAAGCAGCGTGACCTCATAATCAAAGTCAACGAAGCGCTCCACCACCACGCGCTTATACTCCGAAGACACGCGGCGCACCATGGCCCAGGCCTCCTCCACGTCCTCTTCTTCCTTAAGAAGGACGTGCCCCTTGCCGGAGGTCGTAATATCCGGCTTCACGATGCACGGCAGCCCCAACTCCCCCACCGCCGCTTGCAACTCCTCAGCGGACTCAGCAAAGCGATAGGCAGTGACGGGCAGGCCGATGCTCTCAGCCACCTCACGCACGCTCTCGCGGCACTGTGTTAGCTCACAGGCCCGCGCCGTCGGCACGACGGTGGTGCCGAATTCCTCGATACGCTTCAGCGCCTCCACCGCGACGGTCTCCACTTCCGGGACCACATAGTCCGGTTTGATGCGCTCTGTAAGCTCCCACACCTTGTGCGGGTCCCTGATGTCTGCGATGTAGCTAAAGTGCGCGAGCTGCTGCGCGGGTGCTCCTGCGTAGCGGTCCACGGCGTGGACTTCTAGCCCTAAGTTCTGAAAGGCAATTACCAGCTGCTTGCCCAGCTCTCCCGCCCCCAAAAGAAGCACCTTGGTGGCGTTTCCCGTCAGAGGGGTTCCGATGTGGCCTGCGATGTCGCCTACGGTAGTCATTCTCGAATTATCGCACACTTCTGGTGCTGCATTGCTTGGCGACTGTTGCGACCGGCTATTTGGTAGCAGTGTCGTGACTATCTGGTAGCGCTTCAGTGAGTATCTGGTAGCAGCTCGCGGCGCTCGGGGTGATACTTCCGGTAGCCGCACCACCCGGGTGCGGCG
>NZ_JAMKFF010000005.1:0-173124 GCF_023574125.1 Corynebacterium intestinale | reverse complement strand
AAACATGCGCCTCACCACCAACACATAACCACCAACAACGCCTGAGTAAGACACCGCTACCGGATACTCACTCAGGCGCTACCAGATACTCACCACACCGCTACCATTTCAGTCTTCTGAACATGGCGACGTCCCCCCAAACCCCCACCTACTCAATCTCACCGTTCCCCCACACGAGCACCAGCGCACAACACGCCCTTGCTCCAGGATCACCAAAGCCCCCTTTTCCACCGCAGGGAAACGGTGGAAAAGGGGGCTTTGGTCTTTAGACTGACCTTCTATGTGTCAGCCGGCCTCTAAGGGCCGACTGGCCCTCGGTATGCGTCAGTGTCTCTCTTACTTGGAGGAACCGTTGGAAGAACCTGCACCCGGTGCACAAGCATCAGCGATAAGACCGATAGCCAGAGCACCAGCAGCAATCAGAGCCACAGCGCCAGCAGCCTGCTGGTGGTCAACACCGAAACGCTTCAGCTGCGCATCGATACCAGCAACCTTGCCAGCCAGCGGACCATTGAACACACCAGCCTGCTTCTGCAGCTGAGTATTCAGATTCTGAATCTGCTTGTTAATCGGAGCAACAAAATCCTTCAGACCCGGAATATTCATCTGGGAAGCCAGACCAACCGGAATCAGGAACAGCAGCGGGATACCAACACCCAAACCAGTGTTGATGCAACGCTGAGACAGGTTCGAAGAACCATCCCAATCAGAAGAATCATCCGGCTTGCCAGAGTCATCCTTGCCCGGCTTCTTGTTGTCGTCAACGCCCTTCTCGTGGCCCTCAACCGGAACCTCGACCTTGACCTTGCCACCGTCCAGATCCGGATCCTCAACAACTACCGTGATCGGACCATCAACATCCTTACCCGGAGTAACAACAACGTTGCCGTCCTTGTCAATCTCGGCCGGAATCTTAGTGCCATCCTCATCGGTAGCAGAAACCTTGGTGTCCTTATCCGGGTTCGTGACCTTGACACCGGTGTCCTGCTGCTTATCGGTAGGCTTAACCGGCTTCACACCAGAATCATCAACCGTGGTCTTATCATCGCCCGGCTGCACGTCCGAGGAGCCCTTCTCGACTAGGTCAGCAACATTGTTGCCGTTCTTGTCGGTAATACCGGTATCACCAAGGCCGTCGCCGTCCTCGTCCTTAACCGAGCCCTCCGGAACCTCAGACTCATCCTTGTTGGACTTGCCGTCACCGTCGGTGTCCTCGTCACCATCATTGGTGCCGTCACCATCGGTGTCTGGGTTCAGCGGATCAAGACCAGCAGCCTTCTCATCATCATTGGACACACCGTCGCCATCAGCATCCGGGTCCTCAGAGTTGATGATGCCGTCGCCATCCTTGTCACCCTTCGGGCCGTCCTCGTCATCACGGTCGATGATGTCCGGGATGCCATCGCCATCAGAGTCCTTGGACTTATCAACGGTCGGGTCAGACTCATCCTTGTTGGACTTGCCATCACCGTCAGCGTCCTCGTCACCATCATTGATGCCATCACCATCGGTATCCGGGTTATACGGATCGGTACCGGCAGCCTTCTCATCAGAGTTGTTGACGCCATCACCATCGATATCCGGGTCAACGGCATCCGGGATGCCGTCGTTATCGGTGTCGTTGGTCAACGGGCCATCAGTGATGTCAGCCTCGCCGTCCTCCGGATCCTTATCGGTAACACCGGTATCGCCAAGGCCGTCGCCGTCCTTGTCTTCAACCGAGCCCTCCGGAACCTCAGACTCATCTTTGTTCTTCTTACCGTCACCGTCGGTGTCCTCGTCACCATCATTGATGCCGTCACCATCAGTATCCGGGTTCAGCGGATCAAGGCCAGCTTCCTTCTCATCATCATTGGACACACCGTCGCCATCAGCATCCGGGTCCTCAGAGTTCTTGATGCCGTCGCCATCCTTGTCGCCTTCCGGACCATCCTCATCATCCTTGTCGATGATATCCGGGATGCCATCCTTGTCCTTATCGGTGACCTTGTCGGAGTCAGCATCAGACTCTTCCTTGTTCGGCTTACCGTCACCGTCGGTGTCTTCATCACCATCGTTGACGCCATCACCATCAGAATCCGGGTTCTTCGGATCAGTTCCGGCAGCCTCTTCATCCTTATCGTTGACACCATCATTGTCATCATCGGTGTCCTCAGAATCCGGGATGCCATCACCATCAGTATCCGGATCAGCGATCATGTGCTCGGTCACGGTGAGCTTGAACTCATCCGTAGCTTCCTTGCCATCCTTAGTGGCCTTGACCTCAACATCGTAAGAAGTCAAGTCAGCATCCGCAGGAACCTCACCCTCAATGGCCTTAGTCTCCGGGTTGTACTCCAAGAACTCCGGCAAACCAGTAACCGAAACCTCAGAACCCTCAGTGGACTTAACCGGGATAGACACCTTCTCGCCACGCTGAACCTTGGTATCCGGCACAGCATCAACGCTCACGGAAGAATCACCAGGTACCACCGTATCCTCAGTCACCGTGACAGTGACATCAACAGTATCGGTGGACTTATCCGGGTAGGTCACAACAACCGGGACAGTGATCTTCTCACCAGGCTTGGCATCCGTCGGAACCTTAACGGTGACCTCACCGGTGTTCGGATCAACCTTTACATTGTCCTCCGGCAGCGGCTTCTCCTCACCGTTCTTATCGGTGTACTTCGGAGCCTTGTCCTCAGACTCATCCGGAGCATACGTGGCGTCCGGAGTCTCGGTGTCGTTACCCTCGTTGTCCTTGAACGTCGGAGCATCAACCTTGACATCATCACCAGGCTTACCCTCACCAGGCTTGTAACCAGGCTCAAAGGTCTCGTTATCCTTTGCCTCAAGCTTCTCTGAAACCTTCAGAGTCACTTTATCAGTGTGGCCCTCACGTACGGTCTCAAGCACTGGGTTGCCTGCCTCGTCGACAGCAGGCTTTCCTTGCTCATCAACCTTCTGCTTTTGCCAATCATAGGTGATCTTGACGTTGTCTTTAACGTCGTCCGCAGTGGCTGCAGTCGGCTTGCCGGTAATCTTGCCATCTTCAAACTTCAGGCCTTCCGGCAATCCTTCGACCTTAATATTGGTTGGAGTTACGCCTTCCGGCAAGCCTTCAATCGCTTGGGCAACATCAATAGGGCCATAGTCCTTGTCGACTACGCCCGCCTCTAGAGGAGCATCCGTGATCGTTACCGGCAGGTTGTACTTCCGCTCGACGACCTGAGGTTTTTCACCTTCCTTGTCTGCAGGCACAGTGATTGTCTCAGTGACCGGCACTTGGAAGGTACCCGACTTCGTCGGAGTACCAGACAAAGTACCATCCTCAGCCATCGTCAAACCATCCGGCAGCTCCTTGGCTGCAAACTTAGAAGTCACACCTTCCGGAAGGTTTTGCGGAACTTTCTGCTCGTACTTGTCACCAACAGAGCCCGGTTCAACCTTCTTATTCAAGACAGCAATGGAGTCGGACGCAGTTACACGGCCATTAACCTCGAGCTCCACACGAAGTGTCTGCGAATCCATGTCAGCAGGAATGTCAAAGCTGCAAGCATTTGCTTCCTCAATGGTCTTCACATCCTCACAGGTCTTGAGTTCGTTGCCCTTCTCATCGCGCCATACCACGCGTACGGGGTTACGAGGATCAAAGACTCGTGATACGTCAATGTCTGCCTTCTGGCCTGGCAGCGCAACCTCGCCAGCATCCTCACCATCAAGTTTGGTGATCTCGATTTCATCCACAAAGTTCACTGCCAGCGGCTGGTGAACGTTATAAGCCAAGTTACGGTCCGGGTTGGTCGGCAGAGGCTGCTGGAGACTTGGGTTATTCGAGAAGTTCGTCATCGACTGACGCGGGTGCTGGAATACATTTACGCCCCACGGGTTATACGCAGGGTGAACAGTTCCATCCGGATTCTCAACGTACTGGTAGATGTTCTCTAGAGTCTCACGAGTCATCTCCACATCTTGTGGGACATATGCACGGTAAAAACCGTCCTCGTTCGTCTCAGCTACAATCGTTGCCGCAATGAACTTGTCGCGATTCTCCTTTACAGAGAACAAATCCTTCGTCAACTTTGCACGCTCGTCAACGTCCTTATCCTTAAAGGCCTTGACCGCTTGAATACCATCCGGTGTCAACAGCGTGGTAACAACCTTGTAGCCCTCAACGAAGTGCTCACCAGCTGAGTTCGGAGATTGGATCTGGCCCGCAGTTTCCTGAGCTTCAAGCCATGCACGCCCCTCGACGTATCGCAGGTAGCTAGGCTTATCCTTAGTGTAGCCAGGCTCCACCGGAATTCGCTTCTTCTGCTCATCCGTGGAGTAGTCAATCCACTTCTGTGAATCATTCTTGTCTGCGGTCATATAGTCGACTGGCTCTTCGTAGGTGAAAAGGCCCGCAAACTGAAGATATCCAGCTGCACTCACGGCACCATTTGCATCGTTCGAAGGCTTAGTGAAGCCAGGGTACCGACCAGGGAAATTGTAGAGTTGGCGAAGCTCTCCGCCGCTCAAACCAGTTTGACCTTCGGCAACCCAAACTCGGGCCTTCTTAGAAATGCTGTAGGTATGCTTCTTTCCATTCACATCAACCCACGAACCAGGAGCAAACGCAAAAGTACCAGCACCCGCTCCGGCCGAATTACTGCCAGCCGGCAATGTATGCGTCTTTGCCGAATAAATCGGGCTCACGGCGCCGTCACTATCAATCCACTGCATTAGCACCTCAGTGCCTTCCGGCACGTGAGCCTTGAGGTTGCTCTGAGCATTCTGGTAATTAGCACCACCAGACTGATAGGCGTGGCCAATGTATCCGTCGGCACCGCTCTGGTCTTTAATTTTGCCGTATTGACCACCATCTGTGATGTACCCAAGGTCGATTGCATCGGCATTAATTGCTTTTCCAGTCGAAGCCGGAGCATCGGCAGCAGGCTGGGTTTCCTGCGCGTTAGCAACAGCGGCGAAAGAGGATGCGGGAGTTACTGCGTGGACGAAGGGGCCCACCATAGCAATAGAGAGCGCAGCGGCAGCAATGGTAGTGCCGCGGCGGCGTACAGCAGTACGCTTTATTTCCTTCTTGTTCATGGCAAGAAGTCCTTTCCTTAAGACTTGAAAGAATTGATCACGCTAGGGAAACGTGACCGCGTAAGGGGCAAAACCGGCTTACGCAACCGAGAGCCGCTCAACTATTTCTCCCTGAATGAAGGTCAGAGGTTCCAGGGGTGTATGAACAAACTCTTTTTCTATGTTATCTCTGTTCACGAGTTAAAGAAACCGTACGGCTAGCTGAAAACTTCATAAACGCCAATTGCTATCAACAGTGCGACAGAAATTCACTCCCACCTGCCCCTTTCCGCGCAAGCGCGATAAATCTCACATGGTGTTAAATAAATCACATTGTAACACTAGTAACATTTTCTCAGGAATTTACGCCCAAAGGGGGTGTTTTGGACAGTGAGATGCTAGGGAGGGGTTGGATGGGGCGTCGCCAAGCAGGGCATAGTGAACACACAAATATCCTCATAGAAACGCGAAACCGCCCCGCTCCTCCCTGACACGGGAGAAGTTGGGCGGTTGTTGCGCGGCACCATCGCGGTTAGGCGGCGCCTGAGGTTCGTTCGTCTTGGACTGGCTGGTGACTTACTGGTCCTGCATGACGTCGTGGCGCACGATGGTCTGGTCACGGCCAGGGCCGACACCAATGTAGGAAATGCGGCAGCCGGAGAGTTCCTCCAGACGCAGGACGTAATCCTGCGCCTTCTGCGGGAGATCCTCAAAAGTCTTGCAGTCAGTGATGTCCTCGTCCCAAGCCGGCATGGTCTCAAAGATGGGCTCAGCGTGGTGGAACTCAGACTGGGTCAGCGGCATCTCGTCGTAGCGCTTGCCGTCGACGTCATAAGCCACGCAGATGGGGATCTCACCAATGCCGGTGAGCACGTCCAGCTTGGTCAGGAAGTAGTCCGTGAAACCGTTGACGCGGGTGGCGTAGCGAGCCACCACGGAGTCGTACCAACCGCAGCGGCGCTTGCGGCCGGTGTTGACGCCGATTTCGCCGCCGGTGGTCTGCAGGTACTCGCCCCACTTGTCAAAGAGCTCAGTGGGGAAAGGACCAGCGCCCACGCGGGTGGTGTAGGCCTTGATGATGCCCAGGGAGGTCTTAATGCGGGTAGGCCCGATGCCGGAACCGACCGAAGCACCGCCGGCCGACGGGTTCGAGGAGGTCACAAAGGGGTAGGTTCCGTGGTCAACATCCAGCATGGTCGCCTGGCCGCCTTCCATGAGGACGTGCTTGCCAGCATCCAGGGCTTGGTTCAACTCAAGTTCGGCCTCAATAACCATCGGGCGCAGACGATCGCGGTAGCTCAGGAAGTACTCCACAACCTGCTCCGGATCGATGGCCTTGCGGTTGTACATCTTCACCAGCATCTGGTTCTTAATGTCCAAGGCGGACTCGACCTTCTGGCGCAGGATGGACTCATCAAAAATGTCCTGCACGCGGATGCCGATGCGCGCAACCTTGTCGGCGTAGACAGGGCCGATGCCACGGCCGGTGGTACCGATAGCGCGCTTGCCCAAGAAGCGCTCCTGCACGCGGTCCAGGGTCTGGTGGTAGGGCGCCACGAGGTGCGCGTTGGCGGAAATCTTGAGGCGCGAAGCGTTAGCGCCGCGGGCTTCGAGGCCATCGATCTCATCGAACAGGGCCTCCAAGTTAATGACCACGCCGTTGCCCAGGACCGGGGTGGCGTTTTCAGAAAGAATGCCGGCGGGAAGGAGCTTCAGCTCATACTTCTCGCCGCCGACCACGACGGTGTGGCCGGCATTGTTACCGCCGTTGGGCTTCACTACGTAATCGACCTTGCCGCCGAGGATGTCGGTAGCCTTGCCCTTGCCTTCATCGCCCCACTGGGCGCCGACGATGACGATCGCTGCCATGTTGGTGTCACTTCCTATTTATTGAAGTCAAATACGCACCTACTTTACCCGGCATGGCGGTACGACGGTGGGTTTGTGACATGGTCATCAGGAATTGATGCGGTGTCGGTACGGGTGGGCTAGACGTTTTCGGTGTTTTCATCGTCGGTGCTGCCGTCGCCTGAGCCCTCCTCATCGAAGTAGATGGTGTCATTGGTAAACATCAACCGCGACTTGTCCGGGGTGCTGACGATGATGCCGTCATCGACAACAGCGATTTGGGCTTCAACATCACCGATGCCGATTCGGTAGAGCCCGTTGCCCTCGATCTTTGTGCCGTTAGTTGGGATTTCATCGTCATACTGAGTGAACTCAGTACTGCCCTCTAGAGGCAGGAAGGTCACCAGGTTGAATTCCATACCCTCCGGCATTGGGGTCTTACCACCTTTGATGGACCAAGTCCCGCCGTCGCCATGCGCACAATCAATGGCGTTGTTTTCTTCAATGATGCCGCAGACCATGTTCCAGCCATCGGCGGAGATGGTGAAGAGCTCTTCGCCGCGGAGGTCTTCTTCATCCTTAGCCAAATCCGCGGACTCGGTTGGTTCCGAATCCACGTCGATGAAGAAGATGTCCGAATCCACGCCGTCGAAGGAGGTTTCCATGGACGGCGCCTCGGTTCCTGGGCGTTTGTATGCCTTTCCTTCGACGCCAACGACGTCGCCTTCAGTCTTGGACTCAAAAGTGTAGCCTTCGCCGTCTTCCTCCACCTCGAAGGACGTTGACGTGATGTAGAGGGCATCCTCGTCATAGACCTCACCGTTGACGAAGAAGACAGGAACCTTGACGTCCTCCCCATCAAACTCGCCCTCCAGCACCGCGTAGCTGAGGAACTTGCAAGCGTCGTATTCATCTTCGCTGACGCTCACGTCTTCAAGTTTTTCAGTCGAGCCTTTCACGTAGGCTTCTTTATTCTCGAGGACCTTGCTTAACTCGGTGTCCTCGAGTTCTTTCTTCTCGTCGCAGTCAGCGTTGGCGCTAGAGGAGGACGTGCTACTCGATGTCGACGTGGCCTTCGACGAAGTAGGCGCCGCCGAACTCGCCGTGGACTCGGCGGCAGCCTCGGTGAATGCTGGCTCCTCGGCTTCCGTCAGTGCACCGCCGATGAGGCTGCACGAGCTCATCAGGAGCCCGGCGGTGGATACAAGTGCAAGAGTTGTCATGCGAGTGGACATGGTGCTTACCTCCGGCTGTTAGGGGCTTAAGAATTGATTGCTAAGAAGTTGGGCGTTGCCTTGGAGCCTACTGGCGTATTGTGATGTGCACTACTTTTCTGGGGAAAGCTCCACTGTCTGCACGCCGCGCATGGCGTGTTTTAGCGAAGCTCTTTCCACGCTTCTATGCTTCTTGTATGATCTGTGCGCTTGTAGACTGCGGCGGCCACTTCACCGACGCCCATACCACTGCCCTCGTCGAGGCCTCACAGCGCGGAATGCGCGTCGAGCACTTCCGCTTCGCAGAGGTTCCCAGCCGGCAAGAGTTGAAGGCTATTGATGCCCTGGCCAGCGAGATTCTCCCGGAGGATCCCACTCCTTCGCTGGATGAGATTGCCGCACAGCCAGACGTGAGCCACCTCGGCGCACCAGGGCCAGCGCCCCAGGCACCGTTCCTGCGTGAGCCACTGCGCATTGTGGTCATTGGCAGCGATGCCGCACTGAGCGCCGTGCTCACTCGCATGATGCGGGCGGATTACCTGTGGGCCGAGGTGGGCTACGTTCCAACTGGGGAGCACTCCACCGCGGCGATGAATTGGGGCTTAAAAGCTAGCGAAACGGGCCAGGGCCGCCAGGGTCTCGGCGACCAAGGAACAGTGATGGAGGAGGCGCTCTCCTTTGCCATGACCGCACCCGTCAACCCAGTGCCGCTCATCCGCAATGATGCGGGCCTCGCCGTGGCGGGTTCGGCAACGATTGCTGAGTGGTCAAACGAGGAGATCACTGGTGAGATCATCGTTGACGATGCCGTGCTGCTGCGCGCGGACCGCGAGAAGGATGTCTTCGGTGCCAAGCTCGTGCCGATGACGGATGCGCCGGGCATCGTGGCGGCGAAGGCGGTGACAAGTTTTGAGGCGGACGTAGCACCACGCCGTGGGTTCTTCGCGCGCCTGCGCAAGCCTGTCCAGCCAGGGCAACTGGACCCCGCCAGCGTCGTGCAGGGCCGGGCGGTGCAGGCAGGGGGACCGGCGCTCAGCGTCAGCGTCGATGGAGTCCGCGCCAAGAGGCCGGTCAAGCGCGTGACGTTCTACCGTCACCTGCGGGACCTACAGATAGTGCGGCCCTAATCCTCTTCCTCGCCTCCGAGCAACCGCACTCAACTACAGCGCCACTATCCGGGAAAACCAGCACGATTCTCGCGGCGAAGGTAAAACGAAAGGAGGATTCGGCCAGCATTACCTTTTCGGCACTAGGCTCGAAACCGAATCCTCACCGCATGCGCATTGTGCAATGCACCTAGGCGGTCTGCGGAAGACTCTACCACTCTCAGCTCCCGAAAGAACAAGCCCATGCCACTAACGCACAAAATTTCTTGGGTATCTGATGCCAGATTCGCCCCATACCTCGAAGAATGCGGCACGGCGGAAGAGGCATGGAAGCTCTATGAACTCAACGCGCAAATCGCAGCTGCGCTGTCTGAAGTAATTCATCACACAGAAGTCTTGCTTCGAAACGCTATGAGCGATTCACTTGCCGACGCTCACCCATTTGACTTCGGCTGGAACCAAGATTCTTTCGATATTTCAGCGCTATCAACGAAGCTAGCTAAGAAGTACAAGCGTCCTGTCACCAAAGACGACATCATCGCGCATCTGAACATGGGGTACTGGGCTTCACTTCTTTCCACGAAATCCGATGCCAATGAGGAAATCTGGAGAAAATACCTTCGAAACGCATTCCCAGGCCAAGGTAACAGGAAGATAGTTGCAGCCCTGTTGACAGACCTCAATATCCTTCGAAACCGGTGTGCGCATCAGGACTCACTTCTCAACGTGGATCCAACCGTAGAACTAAAGAAAATTCTTAGGCTCGCCAGTTGGATAGACCAAGATGCAAGGCTATGGCTAGAAAACCTCGAACGTGTTACCAAGCTGGCTGCTCAACGCACGCCAAAACTCAACACCGCCATCTTGGGGCATGCCGACAATTCTCTTTTCACCTTTTATCAAAGGGTAGGTGCCGTCATCCTGGAAGCCTCTACGCCTCTTGCACAAGTGGACTACATCGGTTTCTACTTCAGCCAGAGAATCGTCGGAATCTTTCCAAAGGTCTTAGACATTGAAATCGCTTCTAGCTGGAATAAAAAGACTTCAGATGCGCTTAAGAAATCATCCGACCCCGAGGAACAACGTCTCGGGAAAATTATGAGCTACGCACTCTCTAATCCATTCGTTAAGAGCTACCCTCCAGAGAATACGTACAAAGTTTATCACCTCAGTGGGTCTAAGCATCCCTCAACTCTCACTACCGCTGAAAAGCAGGACATCGTGCACGAGGCTAGCGGTCGTGGCTCCGCATTTGTGAAAAGACCTCGGTACTTTCAAAGCAGTTCGCTATTGGCCGCCAGGGTCACTTCTGATTTACCCTCACCGAGCAAATAGCTCGAATTGCCTCCAAAATTCTCACTGCCCGAGTCTCAAGCCCTAGTCCTCTTCCCGCACCTCCGGCGGGTAGGCCGGGTGCTTCGAGGTGGGCACCAGCTGCGCCACGGCGGACTCACGCGACATGCCGCACACCATGAGCAGGTCCACGATGACGGAACGGGTCTGGGCCAGCACAGCATAAGCGGAGAGCACTGCTTCCTCGCCGGCGACGTCCATCGAACAGCGCGCAGCCAACTGGCGCAGGCGTTTGACTATCTCCGGAATAGCATGCGCCTCATCCACGCGGCGCTCATGCGCAGTTTGGTGGGTATAGAGGTCAGAGAGCTCCATCGTGATTTCGGCTAGCTCGTCGATAAGCTCCACTTGCTCGGCTGTGGCCTGGTCGCCGTCCTCGGCGAGCACGAGGGCGCGGCGGGACAGCACGCGGGTGCCGCGGACCACGTTATCGACCGGTGTGAGGATACGCTCCAGTGAGCGGACGTTGCGCTGCGAGCTCCACAGGAAGGGCGAGAGCTTTGCGGTCTCCGCGCCGCCTTTGGTGGCGTTGAGCATGTTGTTGATGTCGTCCTGCGTGCCGCGCACGGCATCGCGGGCCTCCATGATGGTTTCTGGATCATTGTCCGCAAGGCCCCTGGAGACATCGGAGAGGACCGAGGCCGTAATGCCCAGGACCTTCGAGACTTCCGAACGGCCCGCCCGCAGGGGTGAGGAGGGAATCAGCACGATCATCGTGAGGCCGATAACCGCGCCGATGATGGCGTCGATGGCGCGGGAGAGCCCGCCCATTTCTTCCGGCGGAAGAATGGTGGCGATAAGGATGGCGGCGATGACGATCTGGTTGCTCACCAGCTGCGAGCCCGTGACGAAGGAGCCGATCACCAGCGCCAGACCGATGATGATGGTCATGTGGATGGGGCCGGTCCCGAGGGCGTCGACAAGCAGCGTGCCCACCAGCACGCCCACGATGCCGCCGATAGACATGTCGACGGCGCGCTTGAGGCGGTCACTTCCCGAAAGGCCGAGGATGATGATGACGGCCATCGGGGCAAAGAAGGGCTGCTCGTGGCCGAAAAAGTCATGCGCAACATAGAACGCCAAACCGGCACCGAGGGTGCTCTGAATCATGAACACCAGTCGGTTGCGAATGCGCGTGAAGCGCGACTTCAGAGATTTATCCACCAACCGCAGCTGCTCGCGGGTAGTCCTGCGGACGCGTTTGGCTCCCGGTGACGAATTCGACGATGACTCTTGCGCTTCCATGATTCCGGTATTTTACGCGTTCTGCTGATGGGGTTGGGGATGCAAAAGCCACCCCTCAAGGGTGAGGGGTGGCTTGTTGAGATGTGCTGAATCAGCACGGCGTCCAGGAGGAGCCGGCGTCAGCTGGGCGTTGGTTTACTTAGAAACGGTCTTGCCCACGGAGTGCAGGTCGGTGCAGGCCTCAACCACGCGGTCAGCCATGCCCTGCTCAGCCTTCTTCATGTAGGAGCGCGGGTCGTAGACCTTCTTGTTACCAACCTCGCCGTCGATCTTGAAGACGCCGTCGTAGTTAGCAAACATGTGGCGGGCAACCGGGTTGGTGAAGGCGTACTGGGTGTCGGTGTCCACGTTCATCTTGACAACGCCGTAGCCCAGAGCCTGCTCAATCTTCTCCTTCTCGGAGCCGGAGCCGCCGTGGAAGACGAAGTCGAAGGGCTGGGAGCCTTCTTCCAGGCCGAGCTTCTTCACGACGGTCTTCTGGCCCTCATCCAGGACCTCCGGGCGCAGCTTCACGTTGCCCGGCTTGTAGACGCCGTGGACGTTGCCGAAGGTAGCGGCCAGCAGGTAGCGGCCCTTCTCGCCGGTGCCGAGGGCATCGACGGTCTTCTCGAAGTCCTCCGGGGAGGTGTAGAGGTTTGCGCCAGCCTTGGCCTGAACACCGTCCTCTTCACCGCCGACGACGCCAATCTCAACCTCGAGGATGATGTTGGCGTTGTGGGCCTTCTCGAGGAGCTCCTGGGCAATCACGAGGTTCTCATCGATCGGGATAGCGGAGCCATCCCACATGTGGGACTGGAAGAGCGGAAGCTCGCCGCGGTCAACGCGCTCCTGGGAGAAGGCGATCAGCGGGCGCACGTACTCATCCAGGACTTCCTTCTGGCAGTGGTCAGTGTGCAGCGCAACGTTAATGCCGTAGTGCTTTGCAGCCTCGTGAGCGAAGGCAGCCAGTGCCTTGGCGCCGGCAACCTTGTTCTTCACGGACAGGCCGGAACCGAACTCGGCGCCGCCGGTGGAGAACTGGATGATGCCGTCGGACTCAGCCTCGGCGAAGCCGCGGAGTGCGGCGTTGATGGTTTCGGAGGAGGTGCAGTTAATTGCCGGGAATGCGAAGCCGCCCTTCTTGGCGGTATCCAGCATCTGGTTATAAACCTCAGGGGTTGCAATAGGCATGAAATTCCATCCTTTGGAGTTGCTGTGCAGTAAGCCGTGCCGTCCCACATCCAGCGAAACAACACGTTCCAACATCCAAGTATGCCTGTTATTGTGGTTTTCCGCCGCGAGAAGCGGTGTGACCTCACTTAAACCCCGGCTCCCACGGGCTCAAACAGCCCTTTGAGCTGGGCATATTCTGCCGTCAGGCGGATTCTGACTTGTACTTCACAATTCGGGTGCAGGCTTCCAACAACATCCAACCGGACAATTGAACGGACAAATCGCGCTCAGCCACGCGGATAATGCCCACCTTTTGGCCCAAGGAGGAAGGCCCAAAACCGTAATTGTGGGGCAGCTTCGCATCCGCGGTCCAGTCGGAGCCGAAAATGGGCAGACCATCCACCTCAAGGCGGTGTTCCCACACGGATTCCGCCGAGGCCGTCACCAGCCGCGCGGCCAACTTCTTCGTCGCGCGGTTAGCCGGGGAATCACCCGGCAGGCGCACCGCCACGTCAGCCAGGTAGCGGGCAAGGATGCCTTTGAAGAGGCCACCGTCGCCGTCGCCAGTCTGCCAATCAATGACACCCGTATACGTCGCCATTCCCGTGGCCACCGCCTGGACGAGGCCGCGGATCCGGGTGGTGTAGTCCATCATGTCCGCGGCGAGCTCGGCCTCATGAACGGTGTCGATGTCCTCCACGGAGCGCAGGCCCGTCTGCTTCCGCAGCGCCAGCACAATCTCCAAGCAAGCACCGAGCACCACGCCCTGGCAGTAGGGGTGGATATTGCGGACGATTTCCTGCCCGTCCATGCGCATGCGGATGCCGTCCATGACGAAGCCATCGTCATCGATGAGGTGATCGTAGATCCAGTCCACGATGTGGCGGGCCTCATCCACGCGCCCCATGCGGGCGAGCATGATAGCGCCCGGCCCGTTGGAAGGAACGTTGAGGAAGGTCTCGCCCTCGCGCCACGGCAGCACGCCCACCTGGGAATCGATGCCATCGCGGATGTTGTGCTGCAGGGTGCCCAACTTCTTGTAGGGGCGCTGCTTCTTCAGTTCACCGGCACGGGAAATAGCCAGGGCCATCCAGGCCTTGTCGTCGTAGTAGCGGTTCTTCGTCAGCGCGCGGAGGTTGCGCACGTGGATGCCGCGGATGGTATCGGAAATGCGCGCGCGGCGGGCCTTGGTGTTCTTGCGCAAGGCGGCGTCGACAAGACAGTCCAAATAGTGCGCCTGCCACCAATAATGCCAGTGCACAAAGAGCGATTCTTTGGTGGTGGGTGGCCAACTCACCACGGCAAGGTTGGTACGAGGCAAGCCCCACACGGCTTGCGCGTGGCGCTCATTGATGGCTGTCTCCGCGAGGTCAGCGCGGTGGGACCATTTCTCTAACACTGTTGTCTCATCATTCTTAAATGTGAATTCGTTACCTAGATGTAAACACAGTGCGCGGGATCTCACCAAGCTTTTGATAAATCCGCATGCTGGCGAATCCACGCATGCATGGCGATGCCTGCGGCCACGCCCGCGTTGATGGAGCGAGTCGAACCAAATTGCGCGATGGAACAGGTCATCAGCGCCGCATCTTGTGCCTCCGGGCTCACCCCGGGCCCCTCCTGCCCGAAGAGGAGCAGGCAGCGCTCGGGCAATTCCGCGGTCTCCAGTGGAACGCACCCGGGGGTGTTATCGATGGCCACGACGGTGAGGCCTTGGTCGGCGGCCCAGGCCATCAGATCGCTGACGTTCGCGTGGTGCATGAGGTGCTGGTACCTGTCAGTCACCATGGCGCCGCGCCGGTTCCAGCGGCGCCGGCCCACGATGTGGACGGTGTCGACAGCAAAGGCGTTGGCGGTGCGCACCACGGTGCCGATGTTGGAATCGTTCTCGAAGTTCTCGATGGCGATGTGCAGGGCGTGCCGGCGCTTATCGATGTCCTCCCGGATCGCCTCGCGCGTCCAGTAGCGGTAGGCGTCGACGACGTTGCGACGATCCCCTTCCGCGAGCAGCTCGGGATCGTACTTCTCCGCCTCCGGGCCCTGCGGGATCGGGCCCTCCCAAGGGCCGACGCCGTGGCGGCCCTCATTCCATTCGGTAGGGCCCTTGGCTTCCGCTTCGTCCTCAGGCTTAGGCAAGGCCGAGGTCCTCAAGACCCAACAGGTAGCGGTACTCCAAGCCCTCGGCGGCGATGGCATCGCCAGCGCCGGTGTTGCGATCCACCACGGTGGCCACGCCGACGACCTCAGCGCCCGCCTTGCGCAGCGCCTTCACCGCGGTCAGTGGGGAGTTGCCGGTCGTGGTGGTGTCCTCGACGACGAGCACCTTCTGGCCCTCAACGTTAAAGCCCTCGATCTGGCGCTGCATGCCGTGCTTCTTGGCTTCCTTGCGGACGACGAAGGCATCGATATCGCGACCGTCAGCGTGCATGATGGCCAACCCGACCGGGTCCGCGCCCATGGTCAGACCGCCGGCGGCGGCGTAATCCCAGTCGGCGGTGAGCTCACGCAGCAGCGCGCCGATAAGCCGCGAGGCCTCGTGCTGCAGGGTGGCGCGGCGCAGGTCCACGTAGTAATCGGCCTCCTTGCCGGAGGACAACGTGACTTTGCCGTGGACGACGGCCAGCTCCTTCACCAGCTCTGCTAGGCGTTGCTTCTTCTGCTGATCCAGGCTCATCGCTCGCTCCTTAAAATCTGTGGCTTTATAGCCTTGAAAAATCCGCCCTGTAGTTTACCCTCTTGCCGCACGGTTGCCCGCGACTAGTGCTGGTGCCGGGATGGCAGGCCTAGTCGAAGATGGAGGAGCCGCCGTCGAAACGGCGTGGGAGGCGAGCCTGGTTATTTTCGGGGGCGGGGTGTTCGTGGCCGTCGGCAATCGCGTCCACCTCGTCCGCACCCAAGCTGGAATGGTCGATGGTGCCGCGGGCTTCGCTGGTGGTGCGGCTCGGCATGACCACCGGCTCGGTGGGGCGCTGGATGGTCGGGGTGTCGAGGGAATCATCACGATCCGGAACTGCCGTGGGCCCGGTCGGCTCCGGTTGCGGGGGCTCCGGGATATCGCGGCTCGGGTCGAGCTCATCAACGCGCAGCACTTGGGCAGCCTCGGAGCGCGGTGGGAGCACGCGGGCGGAATCGGCGAGCGTGGCCAGTGGCTCGAGCAGCTCTTCCCACTCTGCGCTGCGCGCCTGCCGGGTGGTCTGGGCAAGCGCCCACTCCCCCTCCATCCACACGGCGGTCACCTCGGCGGGAAGGCGGCTCAGCGCGTCGGTGACGCGGGCATCGATGAGGCGCTGTCCCACGCCGGCGTCGGTGGCGAAGACCTCGAAGCCTTCCTCCTCACGCACGTACACCAGATCCTCAGAATGGTTCTCCGCTTCCTCGCCTGCTCGGCGGAAATCCACAACAATGTCGGAGGCCGCGCCGGTGCGCATGGCCATGACGGGGATTGAGCCCATGTCGAAGAGCAGCGTCTCATGGCCGCGGACGCTTCCGGCCACGATATCCCGGGGTTCCTGGCCGCGGGCGGCGGCGCCGCGGGTCCACTCATCGGCCAAGTAGGAATCGTGCTTGATGTATTCCCAGCCGCGCTGCTGGCCAAAGGCCTTGCGCTCGCGGCGGGCGCTGCCCGGCACGAGGTGCCTGGCGCGCTCTGCGCGCTCGGCAAAGCTGTGCGCTGGTGCCGGTTCTGCGCTTGCTTCTACGGCCGGCTCTGCCTCAGGCTCTGGGGTGGTTTCCGGCTCGGTTGCGATGGCGGGCTCTACTGTGGGCTCGGGTTCTTCGGCGTGTACAGGTTCGGCCTCGGGCTCGGCGGCTTCAGGGGCCACGGCATCGGCTGCGCCGTCGGCGGAATCGGTGGCAATAACGTCGGCAGAGGCGTCAGTATCGGTGACGGTGTCGGTTGCTGCGTCACCGGCGGAGTGTGCGGCACGCTGGCGCTGATCCAACCAGAGCACGATGAGACCAGCCGCGAGCGCGAGGGCGGCGAGGGATAAGAGTACGAAAGGCATCATTGACCGACTCTAATCGCCCGGCGCTCCCGATAGGCGCTGGCACGCTGGTCACGCGAGGATTCTAGACGTGGTCGCGGTCGCCGCGCTCCACGGGATTGGCCGGGTTGGCCGACCACTGTGACCAGCCGCCAACGAAGTGGCGCAGGCCGGTAAAGCCCACGTGCTCCAGAACGGCAATGGTGAGCGCGGAGTGGTTGCCGGAACCGGAGTAGATGATGGCGCCGTCCACGTTCTCCTTGGTCACGCCGTGCTGATCAAGGATTTCCAGGATTTCTTCCTTGGACTTCCACACGGTGATGTCCTTCGTGTGGAACAGACGCTCGGGCAGGTTGACCGCGCCCGGGATATGGCCGGCCTTCAAGTCGAGGTTCTCGCGGCGGCCGGCGAAGCGATTGCGCGTGCGAACGTCGAGAAGCAGGCCCTTGTGCTCCTTGACCTCATCGATGGTGGCCGTGGGCATCGAGCCCGGCTTCCCTTTAAGGTTCGAGGTCATGCCCAGGTTGCCCGGACCGGTGAGCGTGGGCATCGCCTGGGCGCGCCAGTTGGACAGGCCGCCGTCGAGAATGCGGACATTCTGGATGCCCGCCCAGCGCAGCGTCCACCACGCGCGGCCGGCGAAGAGGCCGCGGCCTTCGTCGTAGACCACGACCTCGCTATCCTCACGCAGGCCCCAGTGATCGATCCACTCTTGAATCTTCTCGGCCTGTGGGAGTGGGTTGCGCCCGACCTTGGAGCCCGGCAGGCCCACGAAGGCTGACGCGGCGTCCGCGTACTGGGCGGTTGGAATGTGAAGGGAAGAAAAAAGATTGAAGGCCTCGCCTTCCCCTGGAGCCCAGAGGGAAGCGAGGATGGTCGTCTTGTCACCGCGGTAAATCTTCTCACTCAGCTCGTGAGGGGAGATCAAAATGCTCATGCCCCCAGATCATAGGGGCATGAGCGGGTGCTGGCGACCGGTGAGCGCGGTGAGCACTTATCGTGCTCACCGCTTAGTCGGCGGATTACGCGGTGCGGGCAGCCAGGTCGAGGTGCTCGCCGCCGTCGGCAACGTCAACGTGCACGGTATCGCCGTCCACGATGTCACCGGCCAAGAGCTTCTTGGCCAGCTGGTCGCCGATGGCCTGCTGGATCAGGCGGCGCAGCGGGCGGGCACCGTAGGCCGGGTCGTAGCCGCGCTCCGCCAGCCACAGCTTGGCGGCGTCGGACACGTTCAGCGTCAGGCGGCGGCCGGACAGGCGCTCGGCCAAGCCCTTGAGCTGGATGTCCACGATGCCGGTGAGCAAATCCGAAGTCAGCGGCTCAAACATCACGACATCATCGAGACGGTTGATGAACTCCGGCTTGAAGCTGCGCTTGACCGCCTCCATGACCTCTTCCTTGGTGCCGCCGGCACCCAGGTTCGAGGTCAGGATGATGACCGTGTTGCGGAAGTCCACGGTACGGCCCTGGCCATCGGTCAGGCGGCCCTCATCGAGCACCTGGAGCAGCACGTCGAAGACGTCCGGGTGGGCCTTCTCGACTTCGTCGAAAAGCACCAGCGTGTACGGGCGGCGTCGCACCGCCTCGGTGAGCTGGCCGCCGGCGTCGTAGCCAACGTATCCCGGAGGGGCACCGACGAGGCGGGCCACGGAATGCTTCTCACCGAACTCGGACATGTCGATGCGGACCATGGCGGATTCATCGTCAAAGAGGAAGTCCGCCAGAGCCTTCGCCAGCTCCGTCTTACCCACGCCGGTCGGGCCCAGGAAGAGGAAGGAACCGGTCGGGCGGTTCGGGTCAGCCACACCGGCACGCGCGCGGCGCACGGCGTCAGAGACCGCGGTGACGGCCTCCTTCTGGCCCACCACGCGCTCACCCAACACGGCCTCCATGTTGAGCAGCTTCTCGGTCTCACCCTGCAGCATCTTTCCGGCCGGGATGCCTGTCCAAGCGGAGACGACCTCCGCGATGGTATCCGGAGTGACCTCCTCAGTGAGCATGGTGTTGTGCTGCTGCTTCGCCTTCTCCTCGGCCGCAGCCAGCTCCTTCTCCAGCGGTGGCATCTTGCCGTAATTGATCTCGGAGGCCAGGGCTAGGTCACCATCGCGCTCCGCAATCTCGGCCTGGCGGCGCAGATCCTCCAGCTGTTCCTTGATGGTCTGCACGTCATCGATGGCCTTCTTCTCATTGGCCCAGCGGGCCTTGAGCTCGCCGAGCTTCTCGCGCTCATCGGCCAGCTCCTGCTGAAGGGCTGCCAGGCGGTCCTTCGAGGCGGCGTCCGACTCCTTCTTTAGGGCCAGCTCCTCAATTTCGAGGCGGCGGACGATGCGCTCCAGCTCATCGATCTCCTGCGGGGAGGAGTCAATCTCCATGCGCAGGCGAGAGCCGGCCTCATCGACCAAGTCGATGGCCTTATCCGGCAGGAAGCGGTTGGTGATGTAGCGGTGCGAGAGCTCCGCGGCAGAGACCAGGGCTGAGTCCTGGATGCGCACGCCGTGGTGCACCTCGTAGCGCTCCTTGAGTCCACGGAGGATACCGATGGTGTCCTCCACGGAAGGCTCAGCGGCGTAGACCTGCTGGAAGCGGCGCTCCAGGGCGGCGTCCTTCTCGATGTACTTGCGGTACTCGTCGAGAGTGGTAGCACCGACCAGGCGGAGCTCGCCGCGGGCCAGCATGGGCTTAATCATGTTGCCGGCATCCATGGAGCCTTCACCGGTGGCACCGGCGCCGACAATGGTGTGCAGCTCATCGATGAAGGTGATGATCTGCCCATCGGAAGCCTTAATCTCATCGAGCACGGCCTTGAGGCGCTCCTCGAACTCGCCGCGGTACTTCGCGCCGGCGACCATGGAGCCGAGGTCCAAGCTCAGCAGGGTCTTTCCCTTGAGGGATTCCGGGACGTCACCCGCCACGATGCGGCGGGCCAGGCCCTCCACGATGGCGGTCTTACCCACGCCGGGCTCACCGATGAGCACCGGGTTATTCTTCGTGCGGCGGCTAAGAACCTGGACCACGCGGCGGATCTCCTGATCGCGGCCGATGACCGGGTCAATCTTGCCCTCGCGGGCGCGGGCGGTTAAGTCAGTGGCGTACTTCTCCAGTGCCTGGAACTGCTCCTCGGGGTTCTCCGAGGTCACCTTGGCCGCGCCGCGCACGGAGGGGAAAGCGCCCTTGAGTGCGTCATAGGTGGCACCGCGGGAGGTCAGCAGCTCGGCGGCATCCGACTTGGAGCCCGCAATAGCGGCGAGCAGAACCTCGGTGGAGACGAACTCATCACCGAGCTCGCCCGCCAGCTCCTGAGCGCGGGTCAAGACGTTGAGGGCGTCGCGGTTAAAGTTCGGGTTCGCCATGTTGGCGCCCTCGGCCTTTGGGAGGGCGTCGATAAGCTGGCGCGCCTCCTTCAGCACCGTCTCCGGATCCACGCCGGTGGCTTTGAGCACCGGGGCGGCGATGCCGTCCTGCTGCGCGAGGATGGCTGCTAAGAGGTGTGCCGGGCGGATGTCCGGGTTACCGTTGGCGGAGGCCGTCTGCAGCGCTTGCTGCAGGGCCTCCTGAGTTTTAGTGGTGGGGTTAAAAGAACTCATTGTTGTGTTTCTCCGTTTCTACTGTTTGTCCAAACCTTCCCGCGACAACAGTGGCGAAGGAAGCTTCACTGTCTATAACGCCACAGAACTTGAGTCTGTTCCACTCAACTAGAACTTTTTTAAAAACCCGCTTCTACTCCAGGTTGATCGGCACACGCTCAAGTTTTCTTTTCCCTCTGTAATGGCGTGCCTATATTGACACACCGCCTATCCTGGCACGCCGTGGGCACAAGAAAACCGACCCCTCTGCCCTGCTGGATTCAGCAGAACGGAAGAGCCGGTGTTTATCTACGTTTATCTACGATTAAACGGGCTAGATAGTCTGCGGCTGCTTGCCGGGAAGATCGTAGGCAAAGGTCGCTAGGACCACGCCCGTCACAAAGTAATAGATGGACCACTTTTCCTCGAGGTCGATACCACGGAACTCACCCATAGAAGCTAGGTGGCACATGCCGTCAGCACCGGCCCACAGGGTGAAGTTCTTGATATAAACCAGGCGATCCTCCGGTTCGTACCCGGCCTCCCGCAGCGCTTCGCGGGCAAAACGCATCAACAATGCGAAGGACACACCCATCTTGGTCTGTTCCTCGCCATCCGCACTCAGCGGCACCACGGACCCAGAGGCAGCGGCGATGCAGGCGCTATAACGTTCGGGGTAGGTCACCGCGTAATCGAAGTAGGCCACCGCTACGCACAGGAGCTTGTCGACGGCCGATGCATCCTCCGGCAGCTGCTCTAGGAGGTAGAGGCTGCGGGCTTCCAGCTCACAGTCGGTTTCCTGATCCACGGATTCACGCAGCACGAAGTCATTGTCCACCAACGAAGCAATGAACACATCGGAGACCTCGAAGTACTCGGCCACGTTCTCGATGGTCACTGCCTTCAGCCCGTCGCGCGCCGCCAGCTGGATAGCGCGTTCCATGACGGCCATGCGCGCGCGTTCCGCAGGAAGCTTCTGTAAATCCTCAATCGCAGAGATATCGAGAGCTGGATCGCGGTCCGGAACAAAGCCGGCGAGCATCGCACGGTAATCCTGCATAGGATCACGCAGGCTCGACATTTCTAGCGACTCCGCCGCCTTGAACAGCGTTCCGATGAGCGCCTTGCATACCTCGCGCAGGTTGAAGCGCCGCACCACCGAGTGTTGGTGCCGCAGTACGCCGAGAACACTGAGGTGTGCCATGCCATGAACAGTGGCCAAGGTAGCAACGCTGAGCTTTGCCACCGATTCGAAACACACATCGCTTCCAACCTGGATTTTTTCCTCCGTCGCGATGAGCGCGATGGTTTCATAGATCAGGTCCAAGGTCCGGTTATAGGACAAATTGCCCTGCAAGAGAGCCTGCCATTCGTCCTCGAAGACATAGGCCTTCTTTTCAAAGAGGTAGCGAAACAGCTCCGGCTCACGCTCGGCGTACTCGTAATAGGCCTCAGTAAAAGTTGTCAGTTTGGTAAAAAGATCGGCGTAGCCTGGGGCCGCATCGAGCGTTTCCTCAAGAAACTTGACCTTGCGGTCAGTCACATATTCGGGGATCGCCCGCACGATGGCCTCGCGGTCAGGAAACTCCGCAAGCACCTGAGCAGCACTAAGCTCCGCCAGCTTGGCCACGGATTCGACGGAGATGGCCTCATCTCCCTCCGCAGCTCCGATATGAAGCGCAGACTCGAGTACACGCTCACGAAGTGAGTCTTCATAAAGAAAATGCATACGGCTTCCTAAGTTTGCGCTCACATAGAGGAAGAAAGGTAGACACTGGGCGAGCGCCACGCTAATAACTCCTTAATTTTACCCCTATCTTCAGTTAAAGAGCAATGTGTTCAACAAGCTCTCCTTCAGTCAAGTCACACCCTTACCAATAAAACAATCCCCCAGGCCACGACCTGGGGGATTGCGTGCGAAGGGTTTGGCGTCTACTTCGATGAGCCGACGTGCCCGATGCCTTCCTTGAAGATGGTGCCGCGCGGCGGCATCATTCCGGTGAACTTGAACACGAGGTAGATGACCACCGCGATGCCCAGGGAGATCCAGCCAAAGCCAGCGGTGAAGCCGTACATAACGGACAGCGGCGCGATGATGGTCCAGGAAATCTCGAAGGGGCCAAAGCCGATGTAGGCCATGCCGTACTCCGACAGCGTGCCGGACTTGAGCTTGGGGTCCACGATCTTGAGGATCGCAATGCCGGTAGCCACGGTGGCCGTGGCCCAGCCCCAGCCGAAGATGCCGCGCTCAATCCAGCGCTCACCGAAGAACTCGGCGGGGAACCACATCAGGAAGAAGATGCAGTAGATGGTGCCCAGGACGAAGAGCAGCAGGAGGGCCTGCCAGTAGGCTGCGACAGCTGCCGGCACGATGGCCGCCACGCCAAAGGCAATGAGGTAGTCAGTCGCCGCACCGGAGACCGAGCTCACCGTGTCCTTATCCAGGTAGTCCTTAGCACCCACCATGTTCATCACGGCGCGGAAGAGCAGGCCCACGACCATGGACATGGCAAACAGCGGGATGGAGACGTTCTCCCAGATGGAGGCGATGCCCTTGTTAATGCCGTAGGCGGTCATCACGGTCAGGGCGATGAAGCCAACGTGGAGGGTGATGGGCTCGATCGCGGAAGGGTTCGTCGTCGCGCGGCCCAGCGAGGGGCGATCCTCCAGGCGCGAGATATAGCCGCGGCGCAGCTCCTCTGGGAGCTGCTTCGGAACGTGCGAAACCTTGCCCTTGCGGATGCCCCAGTTACCCGCAATGATGCCGCCGACGATGGCGGCCAAGGTACCCACGGTAGCGGAAGTAAAGCCCAGCGAGGAGGCTGCCTCAGCGCCCACACCCTCCAAGGCACCGCCGACGGCCGCGGCGGTACCGAAACCGCCGGTAAAGCCAACGGGCAGCATCATGCCGAACCAGTCGGGCGTGTCGAAAGTAGGCTTAAACAGCAAGAGGCCAAGGATGATGAACAGGCCCCACTGGCCGGTGAACATCATGGTGGAATAGCCCCACATGTTGCGAGCGCCCTTGCCCATGTTGCCGCCCATCTCCATGGAGAAGGCCATGGAAGCGAAGACCACGGCGATGAGCAGCGAAGTGTAATCACCGAGGTTCTCGGAAAAACCGATCCAGCCCAAGACATTGGGCCCCAAGATCAAGCCGAGCAGGCCCGCGGTGATGGGGGCAGGCAGCAGCAAGTCCTGGAATACGAACTTGATCTGGTGGCGCAAAACGTTGCCGATAACCATGAGCAAGGAAATCCAGCCCACGTCGGTCATGATTGTGTACGCAGAGAAATCTTCCATGCGAGATCTTCCTTCCATGCCGCGCATCGCGGCATCCTTGAGACGAGACTCACCCACTTTCGGGAAATGAACCGTAGATTACACTACAACTCCCTCCCCGCTTTGCCACCCCTGACGTATAACCCTAGGGGGTTTTGGCGCTACCCCCAGGCGCTAGGATGGGCGGGCATGAGGGAACTGGGTGAGCACCTGCGCAACCATGCCGAGGACTATCGCGATGCAGTACACAGGCACTTTTTTGCCACCGTGGCCGAATCCCGCCAAGTCTTTGCCCTGTCGATGAAGGACACGCACCCCTCACTGGCCCCCGCGCTGGCGTGGGTGCTGGAGAATGTGGAGGACGGTGGGGTTCGGGGGGACGTCGCCAAGCGCCTAGCGCAGATGGGGCGTGATCATCGCCGCCACGGTTTCCCCCCTGAGGTGTATCCCAAATTCGAGGCTTCCCTGGTGCAGGGGCTTACGGTGCTGGGGCTGACGCCGCACCAGCACGACGTGGCAACGCGCACCATTTCCAGCGTGTGTTCAATCATGCGCAGCGCCGCCCAGGAGGCGGATGCCGCCGGCACTCCCCCTGCTCACAGCGCCCAGGTCGTGGCGGTGGACAAGCCTAACCGGAACACCGCTGTGATCCGTCTGGAATCCGGCATGGCGCTGGACTACCGCGCGGGCCAGCACGTACCGGTGACCTCGCAGCTCACGCCCGGTACCTGGCGCCCCCTGACCCCGGCGGCGCCTTCCGATGATTCAGGGCAGCTGACATTCCACCTTGCGCTGGCGGGTGAGGCCTCCTCGATGCTGGCGAAGGCCCAGCCGGGCGATTGGTGGACGCTGGGCATGCCCGCCGGTGAGCCACCGCAGCTCGATTCCGAGACCACTCTCATTTCCTTCGGCACCGGGTGGGCAGGCGCCCGGGCGCTGCTTCTCGACGCCCTGGGGAGCACCCTCCCCTCCGGGCTCGAGGTCTATGCCGTGGCCCCCTCGCCGGGCGAGCACTATGAAACGGAGTTTCAGGCCAACCTGCAGGCCCTGGTTCCGGAGCTCACTCTGCGGCACATCGTTCGGGATTCGCAGGATCCCTGGCTGCTCGGAGCACGGCCGCTGGCCGCCGGGTTCAACCCAGTGGTGGCCAATGAACCGATGGAACCGGTGCTCGCGGCGGGAACGGACCGCCGCTTCGTGCTCATCGGTCCTGCCGATCGCATCGAACTAGCGCGCGCGGCGCTGCTCGACGGTGGCGTTTCGGAGGAGGCAATCACCACGGATAGCTGGCAGCGTGGCCACGAGTGGGCGGCCTCCGCCGCGGAGCTTGACGGGTGGGGCGATGACTGGGAGGCCTGGGCGGCATGGAAGAAGTCCCAGTGGGCCTAAGCGCTAAAGCGCTTAGGCGTGCACACGGAGCTTAGTCGTGCACACGGAGCTTAGGCGTCCAGAATGGGGAGGGACTCACGAACCTTCGCCACGGTGTCTGGGTCCACCTCGCCGTAGAGGATCTCCGGCTCATAACCAGCCTCGGCGAGGCGCGTGCCATCCGGCGCCACGAGGACGGAGTGCCCGATGCCAGTCGGCCCGGAGGCCTCCCCCGCCTTCGCCTCCCCACCGGGGCGAGCCTGACCCGCGGCCAAAACATAGGTCGTGGAATCGAGCGCGCGCGCCGCGCTGAGCAGGCGCCACTGCTCCAGCTTGCCCGGGCCATCCGCCCAGCTGGTGGGCACGACGATGAGCTGGGCACCCTGGCGGGCAAGCTCCTTGAACTGCTCGGGGAAGCGGATGTCATAGCAAGTGGCGACACCTACGGTAAGCTCCCCGGCGTCGAAGACAACAAGTGACTCACCGGGCCGAACGGTATCGGATTCCTTGTACTTGAAGGCGTCGTAAGTGTGGATCTTTTCGTAGCCGCCGAGCACTCCGGGGCCCGCGATGAGCGCGACGTTGGCCACGCGGTTAATGGTCTTCTCTCCCCGTTGGACGGTATCCGCCGGGGCGAACATTCCCAGCACCACGTACACGCCGAGTTCTTCTGCCAGCGCGCGCACGGCGGTGGCGGTGGGGCCATCGAGACCCTCCGCGTGCGTATCGAGGCGCCCGGAATCAAAGCTCTGGGTGGTAGCTTCCGGCAGGACGATAAGCTGCGCGCCGTTGTCCGCGGCTTCCCGAATCTTGTCGAGGGCTGCGGCGAGGTTGTCCTCAACGTCTCCGGTACTGGTCAATTGAACTGCTGCTACCTTCATGCGGCCCACGGTAGACGAGCCCGGACTAGTTATCCACAGATTTCGCGGATCGCGACGGCCGCCCTTTACGGCAATAGGAGAGCTGGCGCAGTCTCGATGCTATGAACCACCTCGACATTGACCGGGCTGCCCGCGAGCAGATCCGCTACCTCTTCGGCCATGCCTGCCCCGCCGCGTTTCCGTCCTTGCAGGAACCTCCCCGTACCGCCCGCGCCCTTGCGCTCCTCGGCGCCCAATGGGAGGACGCCCGGCGGGCCAGCGAAGAAGCTCGGAGGACGCAATTGGAAGAGCTTGACCATTTCGTGGGGTTGGCCCACGGTCTTGATGCAGAGCTTTCCTCACGTTTGGGAGGAGCGCAATGAGCGCGGCCGGGGCGCTTCGGTTGGAAGCGTTAGGGATGGAACGAAACGCATCTGAGCTGGAACGTTATATAGCTGCGTCGCACCATCATTGGGTAGGTCTAGCGATTTCTGGCGTTGGCGCCGATGCCGCGCGGCGTTCCTTGCACCGCGCCAGCGACAATCTGGTGAATCCCGTGCAGCAGATGCGCCTTGCCGCGCGCATTCTGAGCCTCTACGCACCACTGCAGGAGAGAATTGAACAGCTGCGCGCACGCGCTGTGCGGCTGGCTTCGGTCCTCGCTTTTGCAGAACCCGCCAGCGTGGCGCTGGGGCAGTTGGACGCGCTTGCCGACGTCCTCGATTGGGCCTGCGCCCGCCAACTCACCGCCCTGTGCACTCCGGAGCTGGCCCAACCGCCAAGCCGTTTGGAGGATTTCGGCGACCTCTCGCTGACCGAGTTGCACGAGCTCCAGCTGACCATGGCCAGCGAGGAGGTTCGCTCTCTGGCCGCGGCTAACCCTGATGTCACCGTGCTCGAGGCCAGCCCTGGGCGGCTGGTGGCGCTCGTGGACCCAGAGAACATCGGCACACAGGCCGCCCAGGTCAGCACGTTTGTGGGCGGGGTAGGTTCTTCCGTTACAGCAAGCTGGCCCACTGCGGTGGAGCGCGCACGCGCCATCGCCTGCGCCACCCATGGGCCTACGGTGGCGTGGATTGGCTACTCCGCCCCGCCCACATTGTCCCGCGCGGCACACGAAGACCCGGCGCGCCGCGGGGCCGCCGAGCTAGGCCGCTTCCAACGCGCCTTGCGGCAGCGCTTTCCTCGGGCTCAGCACATCCTCATCGGCTATTCCTATGGCTCGGTGGTTGTAGGTAAGGCCGCGCAGCAGGACTATGTTGCGGATGACGTCGTGCTCGTCGGCAGCCCGGGCGCCTCGGCGGATAGAGCGTCGCAATTGCATGGCAGGATCTGGAGCACGCGGAACACCGAGGATCCCATCACGATTACCACCGGTCCGCATGGTGGCATCCATGGCCCCGATCCCACCTCCCCCGCCTTCGGTGCAACACCTCTGCCAGGTGCTAGCGGACTTCCGGGCGATCATGGCTCCTATTGGAAAGACCCCGCATTCCTGCGGGGTCTGGGCATCATCGCACGACGCTATTAGTAGGCAGCCACGTGGGGTTGCTGCCTTTTAGAAGAGGCCGGCGTGCTCCTCAGAGTAGGACACCAGCATGTTCTTCGTCTCCTGGTAGTGGGACAGCATCATGAGGTGGTTCTCGCGTCCGATGCCAGACTCCTTGTAGCCGCCGAAGGCGCTGTGCGCCGGGTAGACGTGGTAGTGATTCACCCACACGCGGCCGGCCTGGATTTCTCGCCCGGCGCGGTAGCAGGTGTTCTGGTGGCGCGACCACACACCGGCGCCAAGGCCAAAGTTGGTGTCGTTGGCTATCTGGATGGCTTCCTCGAAGTCCTTGAACGTGGCCACGGAGAGCACCGGTCCGAAGATTTCCTCGCGGAAGATGCGCATGTCATTGGTGCCGCGGAAGACGGTCGGCTCAATGTAGTAGCCGTTTTCCAGGCCCTCCACCTTGTTCACGTGGCCGCCGACGAGAGTTTCCGCACCCTCCTTCGGACCCACCTCAAGGTATTCGGTGATCTTGTCCATCTGTTCCTGGGAGGCCTGCGCGCCCATCATCGTTTCGGTATCGAGCGGGTGGCCAATCTTGATTTTCTTTACGCGCTCCACCGCCAGTTCTAGGAATTTGTCCGCGATGTCTTCGTGGATCAATGCGCGGGACGGGCAGGTGCAGACCTCGCCTTGGTTGAGGGCGAACATGACAAAGCCCTCCACGCACTTCTCCAGGTAGGCATCGTCCTTGTCCATGATGTCCGCGAAGAAGATGGACGGTGACTTGCCGCCGAGCTCCAGCGTGACGGGGATGACCTTGTCCGCGGCGGCCTTGTTGATGATCTTGCCCACCGGGGTGGAGCCGGTAAAGGCGATTTTGGCGATGCGCTCCGAGGTGGACAGGGCCACACCCGCCTCTTCGCCGACGCCATTGACGATGTTGAGCACGCCCTTCGGCAAGAGATCCTCAATAATCTCAATGAGCAGCAGAATCGATGCCGGAGTTTGCTCGGCTGGCTTCATCACGATGGTGTTACCTGCAGCCAGCGCCGGGGCAATCTTCCACGCCGCCATCAGCAGCGGGAAGTTCCACGGGATGATCTGTCCCACCACTCCCAGCGGCTCGTGAAAGTGATAAGCCACGGTGTCCTGGTCGATCTGGGACAGGCGGCCCTCCTGTGCGCGGATGGCGCCGGCGAAGTAGCGGAAGTGATCAACAGCCAACGGGATGTCGGCGGCGAGGGTCTCGCGTACGGCCTTGCCGTTTTCCCAGGTTTCCGCGACGGCGATCTTTTCCAGGTTTTCCTCGATGCGGTCCGCGATGCGGTGCAGCAGGAGCGCGCGCTCCGCTGGGGTGGTCTTGCCGAAAGTCTCGAAAGCCTTCTCCGCGGCATCGATGGCCAAGTTGATGTCTGCTTCCTTACCTCGGGCCACCTGGCAGAAAACCTCACCGGTCACCGGGGTGATGTTGTCCATGTACTCACCATCGACCGGCGGTACCCACTCGCCACCGATGTAGTTGTCATAGCGCTCGCGGAAGTTGACGATGGCATCAGGGGTGCCTGGGTTTGCGTACAAAGTCATGTGCCTAGTGCCTTTCTCATGGATTCAGTACCGTCACGGTGGCCGCACGCACACTCGCATCTACACGTGACGGGCGGCACAACGCTGGACGCGAGTGTAGCGATAAGTATTGCCAAACTCACGTTTTCAATGAGGAAAGCTTTTGGGGTCGTTGCCCAAAGGCGCCTTGCTGCCAAAGTTTTAGCCTCTGCCGCAATTTTGAACAAGAACTTTGGCAACAACGGCACTTTTTAGGCGAAGAGCACGCGGCCTCAGGCCGAGCAGGGCTGGCTGGGCCCCAAAACAGGAGAACCCCCTCCCACAAGGGAGGGGGAAGTGCCTAGCTGTCGCGGCGTCGGTTGCGACGCGGCTTCCACATCACCACGGATGTCGAACGCGGTACGTGGACCAGCTCGCCGCGCGATGGCCGCACCTGGCTGCGCAAGCGCTCAACTTCGGCCTGCAACTCATCACGCTCGGCGGCGAGGCGGTCACGCTCCGCGGTCAGCTCGATGATGGACTTGATACCAGCCAAGTTCACACCATCATCCTGCGAGAGCGTCTGGATCTTGCGCAAAAGCTCGATATCGCTCTCGGAATAGCGGCGCCCACCGCCGGAGGTGCGGGCCGGGGAGACCAACCCCATCCGGTCATACGTGCGCAGGGTTTGAGCATGCATGCCAGACAGTTCCGCAGCCACGGAGATGACGTACATCGCCTTGGGCTGCGCCGCATCGCTTCGGTTCATCCTGTCTTTGCTCATCACGCACCTCCTCCTAGCGGGCTACCGTGTTGCCGGCCCAGCCGGCGCGCGGATCGAAGCCCGAGTCCTTCTCCGCCTGCGCGTAATTGCGCAGCGCCGAGGAGGCAGCAGCATCCAGGGTGGAGGGCACCGTAACTTGTACGGTCACCATGAGGTCACCGGCCTTGCCGCCGCGCTTGGCCACACCGCGGCCCTTCACTCGCAACGTGCGGCCGTCGGGAGTGCCCGCCGGTACCTTCACGCGCACGGGTGAATCGAGGGTCGGCACCGTAATGGTGTCGCCCAAGGCCAGCTCCGCGAAGGAGACAGGGACGGTGACGTGTAGGTCATCGCCCTCCCGGGTGAAGACCTTGTCGGGTTTTACCGTGACCGCCACGAAGAGGTCACCAGACGGCGTGCCATTCGGGCCAGCTTCGCCCTGGCCGGCAAGGCGTACCTTCTGGCCATCGATCACGCCTGCGGGGATGCGCACCGTGATCGAGCGGGTGCGGTGCACCGTTCCGGAACCGGAGCAATCAGCGCACGGGTCCTCGGCGCGCTGGCCGGTGCCATCGCAATCCGTGCACGGCGCCGAGAAACCGAAGGTACCGCGCTGCTCAGAGGTGAAACCGGTGCCATCGCACGTCGAGCACGTCGTCAGCTTGCCGCTCTTTGAACCGGAGCCGTGGCACGTGGTGCAGGGAGCTTCGCCGCTGAGCTGCAGCGGGATGGTGGTTCCCTTTGCTGCCTCGCGGAAGTCGAGGGTTATTTGCGTTTCGACGTCGGCCCCCCGCGACGGCCGAGCTGTGTGGCCAGCACCACCGCCGCGGTTGAAAACGCCACCGAAGATATCCCCAAGACCGCCGCCTTGAGACGCTCCTCGAGCGGATCCTCCGAAGATGTCCGAGATGTCAAATTCTTGCGCACCCGGTCCACCCATGTGCGTGGATCGAAACCCGCCGGGAAACCCGGCGCCTCCTCTCCGTCCAAAGCCACCGCCGCGCATCATGGCCTTGAACTGGTCATAGTCCTTGCGGGTCGCTTTATCTGAGAGCACGTCATAGGCCTCAGCCACCTGCTTGAATTTCTCCGCCGCCGCGGGGTTATCCGGGTTGGCATCGGGGTGGTTCTGGCGGGCCAGCTTGCGGTAAGCGTGCTTAATCTCTTCGGCGGTAGCGGATGAGGAGACCCCCAGATCCGCGTAATAATCCTTGTCTGCCCATTCTGGCTTAGCGTTCACTGGGCATCTCCTCCTTTCAGGAGAGTCGATTCATGGTTGGGTTTTAAGATTTTTTGCTAAGTAAAAAGCTAACTAAGTAGAGAAAAGAAGAGTGGCGCCAAGGAACATTGAGCCCTGACGCCACCTGCAATACCTATTCTGCGTTGTCCGAGCTATCCGGACTCTCAGCGGTATCGGCTGACTCTGCAGGGTCGGCGATAATCACCATGGCGGTGCGCACAACGCGCTCCCCCACCGTGTAGCCGCGGCGCAGAACCGTGCCGATGACCTGCTCGTCACCGGTGGACAAGTCCTGGACCGCTTCGTGCACCTCGGGGTCGAAGGCATCGCCCTCGGCGCCGAACGGGGTCAGCTGGTTCTTGGTCAGCACGCCCGTGAGCTTGTCCGCGATGGCCTTGAGCGGGCCCTCGTTGAGGTCACCGTGCTGGCGAGCGAGCTCCATGTCATCAAGGATTGGCAGGAAGTCTGCCAAGACCTTGGCCTTGGTGGTCTCGATCACGGCCTGGCGGTCGCGCTCGGTGCGGCGGCGGTAGTTGGTGTACTCCGCGTTGAGGCGCTGCAGGTCCTCGGTGCGCTCAGCGAGCTGAGCTTCCAAGGAGTTTTCCGCAACGGTCTCCTCACCCGCGGCCGCTTCATCGGTGATGTCGCGGGCGGCGTCCTCTACCGCGGCCTCTGCCTCAGCGGTGTTCGCCGTGGCGTCATCCACGGCGCCGTCGGCAGAAGCGGCCTCGGCGGCGGCAGCCTCCGCAGCCTCAGCGGAGGTTGCCTCAGGGTCGGTATTGGCCGGGTTGCCCGGGTCCTGAGGGGAGGTCATGGTTTACTTCTCCTTGTTCTCGTCGTCCTCGTCGACAACCTCGGCGTCGACGACGTTCGGGTCACCAGCGGCGTCGCCAGCAGCGGCACCCTCGGCGCCCGCCTCAGCAGCCTGTGCCTCGTACAGGGCCTTGCCCAGCTCCTGGGACTCGGTGCCGAGCTTCTCGACGGCCGACTTAATCGCCTCGATGTCATCGCCCTTCAGCGCCTCATCGACGGCATCGGCAGCCTCGGTCACGCGGTTCTTCAAGTCCTCCGGCAGCTTGTCGGAGTTCTCATCCATGAACTTGCGGGTCTGGTAGGAGGTGGACTCGGCCTGGTTGCGGGTCTCCTGCTCCTCGCGGCGCTTCTTGTCTTCCTCGGCGTGTGCCTCGGCGTCCTTGACCATGCGGTCGATCTCTTCCTGGGACAGGCCGGAACCATCCTGAATCTTGATGGTGTTCTCCTTGCCGGTGGCCTTGTCCTTAGCGGAGACGGAGACGATGCCGTTGGCGTCGATGTCGAAGGTGACCTCGATCTGCGGCACGCCACGCGGTGCCGGGGCAATGCCGCCGAGCTCGAAGGAGCCGAGCAGCTTGTTGGCGGAAGCCATCTCGCGCTCGCCCTGGTAGACCTGAATCTGCACGGAAGGCTGGTTGTCATCAGCCGTGGTGAAGGTTTCGGACTTCTTGGTCGGGATGGTGGTGTTGCGCTCGATGAGCTTGGTCATCACGCCACCCTTGGTCTCGATGCCGAGGGAGAGCGGGGTGACGTCGAGAAGCAGCACGTCCTTAACCTCACCGCGCAGCACGCCTGCCTGGAGAGCAGCGCCGACTGCCACGACCTCATCCGGGTTAACGCCCTTGTTCGGGTCCTTGCCGGTCATCTCCTTGACCAGGTCGGACACGGCCGGCATACGGGTGGAACCACCGACGAGGACCACGTGGTCAACCTGGGACAGGGACAGGCCAGCATCCTTGATGACCTGGTTGAACGGCTCCTTGGTGCGGTCCAGCAGATCCTGGGTGATCTTCTGGAACTCGGTGCGGGACAGGGTCTCATCCAAGAAGAGCGGGTTCTTCTCGGAGTCCACCGTGATGTACGGCAGGTTGATGTTGGCGGACTGGGAGGAGGACAGCTCAATCTTGGCCTTCTCAGCAGCCTCACGCAGACGCTGGACAGCGCGCTTATCCTTGGTCAGGTCAACGCCCTGGGAAGCCTTGAACTTATCGACGAGCCAGTCGACAATGCGCTGGTCCCAGTCGTCACCACCGAGCTGGTTGTCACCAGCGGTAGCCATGACCTCAACAACGCCGTCACCGATCTCCAGCAGGGAGACGTCGAAGGTACCGCCACCGAGGTCGAAGACCAGGATGGTCTGCTCCTGCTCGCCCTTCTCCAGGCCATAAGCCAGCGCGGCGGCAGTCGGCTCGTTAACGATACGCAGGACGTTGAGGCCTGCAATCTGGCCGGCCTCCTTGGTGGCCTGGCGCTGGGAATCCTCGAAGTAAGCCGGGACGGTAATGACGGCGTCGGTAACGTCCTCACCCAGGTAAGCCTCGGCGTCGCGCTTCAGCTTCATGAGCGTGCGGGCCGAAATCTCTTGCGGGGTGTACTTCTTGTCATCGATATCGATGGTCCAGTCGGTGCCGATGTGGCGCTTGACGGAGCGAATGGTGCGGTCAACATTGGTGACCGCCTGGTTCTTGGCGGACTGGCCAACGAGAATTTCGCCGTTCTTGGCAAAAGCCACGACGGACGGGGTGGTGCGGGAACCCTCGGAGTTAGCGATAACGGTTGCCTCGCCACCTTCCAGCACGGATACAACCGAGTTGGTGGTACCAAGGTCAATTCCTACTGCGCGTCCCATAATCTTTTCTCCTTGCGTGTTGGGGTTTGTTTTAAGTTGATAGTGCGCGACTCAACTTCTGCCGCGTCCAGTCAGCGACTCTAACAGAAGCGACACTCAAAGTCATCCAAACCTGAGCGCCGGTCACTCAACCTACACAACGCAGGCAAACTCAAAGTTGTTCCCGATCGACTCAACTTTTTTATTTATCGCCAACACGCTGGGAAAACAAACCCGGTTTGGCGGAGACTCACCCTACAGGGACGATTGCCGGCTCACCGTCCACATCTACAACGCGGACTGACAGCCCATAGAGTTCCTCAATAAGGGCAGGGGTAATGACCTCGCGCGGCACGCCCGCGTCCCGCACCGTTCCATCTTTCATCGCCACGACGTGATCCGCATAGCGCAATACATGCGCCAAATCATGAATGACCGCAATAAGGGTTTTGCTTCCTGCCAGCTGCCGCATCAGCCGCATGAAGGAATGCTGGTATCCAATGTCAAGCGCGCTCGTTGGCTCATCCAAGAAGAGCACAGGCGTTTCCTGGGCGAGGGCCATGGCCAACCAAGCACGCTGACGCTGACCGCCAGACAACGCCGCTACCTCGGCCGTCTCCAGTTGTTCAAGGCCCACCTTTGCTAGCGCACGACTAACGGCACGCTCGTCCTCCTGGCTCCTCCACCCCATAAATCCTTGGTGGGCGAATCGCCCGCGCGCAACCAGTTCCCTGACATTGATCCCTTCGGGAGCTATGGATTGCTGCGACATCACGGCGACGCGCCGAGCGTAGCTACGCCGAGAGAATGCGGCTGCATCTTCTTCGCCAATGCACACCGCGCCCGCGTTCGGCATTTCCAACCGCGCCAACACCTTCACCAAAGTGGATTTTCCACAACCATTGGGGCCGATAATGGCAGAAAATTTCCCGGCCGGAAAAGACACATCCACCGAGTCGAGAATTAACGGGGCAGTCCTCCCATAGGACATGCTCACCCCCTCAGCCCGCACGCTCGGCGCACCGTCACATACTTTTAGTTGGTTCACTTTACTGACCTTTCATTCCGGCAGATCGGGATTGCCACAGCAGCAAACCCGCCAGGTAGATGCCACCGGCGCAGACCGTAATAAGACCGGCAGGCAGAGTAATTGGGAAAAACAGCCGCTGCCCTGCTAAATCGGCAGCGAGCAAGAAAAGTGCACCGAGGACTCCAGAGAGCAACACCGGCGTCCTGTCTGGACGCGAGAGCAACCGAGCCATATGTGGGGCCGCGAGGGCAATAAATGAGATTGGGCCCGCTATCGCCGTCGATACAGCGACAAGAACTGTGCCAACCAGAACCATCACCACACGTGCACGACTCACGTTCAACCCCAACGCACTCGCCGTGCTATCCCCCAGGGCAAGCGCGTCACACCAGCCACGCAGCAGCAACCCAGCGACGCACGCCGCGCCTCCCAGCACCCCCAATGGAATAACTCGCGCCCAGGACACAGCATTCAATGTTCCAGCAGCCCAAGTCGCCGCACCTAGGGACTGCTCCAACTCACCACTAAGAATCAACCACTTGTTTATTGCTGAAAGGAAGAACGTCACTCCAATCCCCACCACAACCAGCCTTGCTCCCGTGAGCCTTCCGGCAAATGAAAGCCCCATGATGAGTAACGCAGTGATAGTCCCACCCACCAACGCGCCTAGCGCAATGTTGAATGCGGAGCTAAAGCTCGCCAAGGAGACCGCGATGACACCGGTATAGGCACCGGTATTAAACCCGATAATGTCGGGTGACCCCAGCGGATTGTGGGTGAGGATCTGAAAGATGGCGCCCGCTATGCCCAAACACATTCCTACGACAATCGCGGCAACCACCCGCGGAGCACGCCATTGCCACACGACGGTGGCTGCAAAGTCAGTGCTATTGGGATTCGTAGCCACGGACCACAACGCTGCACTATCCTGCCCGGCACCAGGCGAGAAGAGCGAATAGGCAGCAATAGCCAGCGCGACGATCACAATGCCCGCAAAGGACAAAACACTTCTCACGCTCACAATCACAGCCTCCTTCCAGCGCGATGGGACAGCGCAATCAATACTGGGGCACCAATGAGCGACACCGTGACGCCAGCCGGCAACTCAGCAGCAGTGAGGTAGCGGCCCACAATATCGGCGCCCAATAAAAACAAAGGCCCCACCACGGCAGCGGCGACAAGCTGTGCCCGCTCTTCGTATATCCCGCACAGCCTGACAACATGCGGGATAACTAGTCCAACGAACACAATCACCCCCGCCGCTGCGGTGGCGGTAGCAGCCAACACCGTTACCGCCGCGACAAGCCCCAAACGAGTCAGTTTGAGGTTAATGCCGAGACTCGCCGCAACGTCATCCCCCAGAGCAAGGGGCGGCAAGTGGCGAGCAAAGACAATCAGTAGCACCACGCCTACCACCAGTCCGACGAAGGCAATCACCACTGGCGTCCACGAAGCAACGTCAACGGAGCCCGTCACCCAAGCACGGATTCTTGCAAAGGCGTGAGGATCTATCAGGATCAGCGCGGAGGACAGGCCCTCACATACCGCCCCGATGGCTACGCCTGCAAGAATCAGTCTCAGCGGATCAACATCGCCCGCTCTGCCACGCCCGACCGCGGTGACCAGCAGCATGGTCACTGCCGCACCGATGATGGCTGCGAGCGAAAACGCAAAAGGTGATTGCCACCCCCACCAGCCCAGAGCAATGGCGGCGGCCAAGCTGGCGCCTACGTTAATCCCGAAAACTCCGGTATCTGCCAAAGGGTTGCGCGTCATAATCTGCAGAACTGCACCAGCGAGGGCCAAAGCACAGCCTGCGCAAACAGCAACGAGTGTACGGGGAAGACGCCTCTCCCACACGATCGAGGAAGCTATACCAGGCTGTCCCCGAAGGGCGGCCAACACGTCGCTGAAGGGAATGCTACGCGCGCCCAACGCCAGTGACAGCGCCACGCCGATACAGAGAATGGCAAGGCCAGCAACTACTACCCAACCAAGACGCCGGGTATTTCTCTTTCCGGCGCGCAACCCCTGCTCAATCACCGACACCACCCAAATACCTTCATATGCTCACGTTTCCTTAGCTCGACCTAATTTAGGTTAGGCTACCTTTTATGAACATTCGAAAGAAAATCGCACCCCGCACCCCTCTCCTCCGCCTCACTGCTGTTGGTCTTACCGCAGCGCTAGCGCTCACCGGCTGCGCCAGCCTCGAAAACACCAACTCAAACGCTGACGCTTCTAACCCTGCGTCCTCACCGTCCGGGAAAGAATCAGGAAACTCCAATTCAGCCTCGGGAAATGACTCCGTGGCCACCGGAGGCGAAGGCTTTGCCGGGGCGAGAGAGAAAAGCCAAAGCTTTGGCAGCGATGCAGCCCCTGGTCAATTCCCACGCACGGTCACGCATGCACGCGGAACGACCGAACTCAAAGAAAAGCCACAACGGGTGGTTGTTCTAGAAAGCGGCGAACTCGATTCCGTCCTAGCACTCGGCATGAAGCCAGTCGGCATGACCACGTCCAAGGGCCAGAATCCCGTCCCGGATTACATGGCCGACAAAGCAAGTGACATCGAAACGGTAGGCACGATCAACGAAGTCAATATGGAAAAGATTGCTTCGCTCAACCCCGACCTCATCATCGGCTCGCAGCTGCGCATGGATAAGCACTATGACCAGCTCAATTCCATCGCACCTACCGTTTTCTCGATCCGCCCTGGATACACCTGGAAAGAAAACTTCCGACTCATCGGCGAAGCCCTCGGAGAAGAGGAGCGTACCGAGCAAGTCATGGCCGACTATGACAAGAAAATCGAAGAAGTAAAGAAGGTCATTGAGGACGGACCAACGAGCGAAGACACCACCGTCACCATTCTGCGTTTCATGCCGGGCAAGGTACGCCTCTACGGGCGCCTTTCACTCATTGGAACGGTGCTTGATGACGCCGGCCTCGCCCGCCCCGCCAACCAGGACATCGAAGAGCTCGCTACGGAAATCTCGCCGGAGAACATTGACCAAGCGGACGCCGACTACATCTTCTACTGCAGCTACGGAGATCCCTCCGCCACCGGCCAAGACACCGCCATTTCTACCGCGGCGTTCCAACAGCTTCCTGCGGCCAAAGACGGCCATGCCATCGAGGTCAGCGACGATACGTGGGCACTCGGCTTGGGGCCTCTGGGCGCACAGAAAATCGCGTCAGATCTCGCGGACTATCTCAGCCACTAACACGGGGGTAGCACCCTCCCCTCAAAACAACACCTGTGGGATTGACTCACCCCAACTTAAGGGGCTAGCTTTCATGTAAGCGAGATGGGTTACACGTCTACGATTTCTGTGCGGCGGGCCATATCAAGGTCACCGATTTCTCGCTAATCAGGCCAGGCCGTTGCCTGGCTGCTCCCCACACGCAAGAAGGGTGGTCGCACATGAATGCTCACTTCATTAGGCAGCGTCGTTCTTCCGATCGGCCACCGGTTGTGTACGCCAGCGTTAAATAAGCACCTCTTTTCACACAGACTGAACGGCACGGCGCAGAGTATGCGCCCGTGTTGGACTAGAAAGTCTGCAGTTTCCGCTTTCCGCAAGGCCGCACCAGTGTGCCTTGAGACCCATAAAGGTTGTAATCCATGACTAACGATGCTCACACCCCCGTTCCCGAATCCACCGACATTGACGCCGCGCTGATCGCCGACGCCGCGGCCCAGGCCCACTCCTGGCTCGCCTCCACCGCCGACGAGCAGGATCCGGCCACAGAACAACTCGCAGACTTATTGCGCAACCCGGACGGGGTGGCCTTCACCATGGACTTCGTGGACCGCGTCATGCGCCCCGAGGATGACAAGGTAGCCGCCCACGCGCTGAAGTCCGTCACCACCACCTATGACGCGTCCTTCCTCGGCCTCATCAACGGCTCGCTGGTGGGCCTGGGTGGTTTCTTCGGACCGATCCTGCCCAACCTGGTTATGCCGCTGGCGCGCATGCGCATGCGCCAGATGGTCGGCCACCTGGTCCTCGACGCCGAGAGCGACGCCCTCAACAAGACCTTGGACAAGGCCGCCGAGTCCGGCGAGCAGCTCAACCTCAACCTTCTCGGTGAGGCTGTGCTGGGCGACGACGAGGCGCGCTCCCGCGCCGAGCGCACCCTCAAGCTCATCAAGAACCCGCGCGTGACCTACGTCTCCGTCAAGGCCTCCTCCATGGTGGCCCAGCTCAACCCGTGGGATATCGAGGGCTCCCTGGTCCGCCTCAAGGAGCGCCTGCGCCCGCTCTATGAGGCCGCCGCGCGCCGCCCCGATAAGGTCTTCATCAACCTCGACATGGAGGAATACCACGACCTCCACCTCACGGTGCGCCTGTTCACCGAGCTTCTCAGCGAGCCGGAGTTCACCAACCTCGAGGCTGGCATCGTCCTGCAGGCTTACCTGCCGGATACCTTCGACGCCTTGGCGCACCTGGCAGAATTTGCCAAGCAGCGCGTGGCCGAGGGTGGATCTCACATCAAGATTCGCATCGTCAAGGGCGCAAACCTCTCGATGGAGCACGTCCAGGGTGAAATCCACGGCTGGCCGGCAGCACCTTATGCCACCAAGGATGAGGTGGACGCCAACTACTACCGCCTGCTCGACTACATCCTGCGCCCCGAGTTCGCCGACTGCGTGCGCATCGGCGTGGCCACCCACAACCTCTACACCGCGGCTTTTGCCTACAAGCTGGGCACCAAGCGCGGTGTCATGCGCATGATGGATTCCGAAATGCTCCAGGGCATGTCCCCGGCCCAGCAGGCCGCGGTCCGCGATGCCTTCGAGGGCCGCCAGATCCTCTACACCCCAGTGGTGCACATGGAGGACTTCGATGTCGCGGTCTCCTACCTGGTGCGCCGCTTGGAGGAAAACTCCGCACCACAGAACTTCCTTTACGCCCTCTTCGCCCCGGAGGAGCAGGCGCTTAAGGACCAGGAGCAGGTCTTCCGCGAGGCCGTCGAGCAGCGCTGGGATACCTTCGCCGGCCCGCGCCGCACCCAAAACCGCCTGGAGGAGGCCGAGCAGGCTGCCGGCCGCCAGGCACCGCGCACAGGGCGCTTCGCCAACGAGCCAGACACCGACCCGGCCCTGGAAGCCAACCGCGAGTGGGCGCTCAAGGCCCTGGCCACCGACCCGGGTGAGCATGGCGTGGAGGAGGTGACGGATGCGGGGGTCGTCGACAAGCACGTGGCCCGCGCCGCCGAGCTCGGCGCCGAGTGGGGCGCGCGCCCTGCCGAGGACCGCGCCCGCGCCCTCGAGGCCGTGGCCGATGAGCTGGCCAACCGCCGCGGCGAGTTCATCTCCGTGGCCGCCTACGAGGCCAACAAGACTGTCACGCAGACCGACCCGGAAATCTCCGAGGCCATCGACTTCTGCACCTACTACGCGCAGTCCGCGCGCCTGTTGGAGAGCTACGCCGCCGAGTTCACGCCCCACCGCGTGACCGTGGTGACCCCGCCGTGGAACTTCCCGGTGGCCATCCCCACCGGCGGCATCGCGGCAGCACTCGCTGCGGGTTCGGCCGTCATCATCAAGCCAGCGCCGCAGGTCGTGCACTGCGCAAAGCTCGTCGTGGAGGCCTTCCGCGCCGGCCTCGAGGCACAGGGCCTCGACCCGGATCTGGTCCAGCTCGTCTTCACCGATGAGGGTGACGCCGGCTGCGCGCTCATCTCCCACGACGATGTCGACGCCGTCATCCTCACCGGTGCTTCCGATACCGGCAAGCTCTTCCGTTCCTGGAAGCCGGAGCTCAACATCATGGCGGAGACCTCCGGCAAGAACGCGCTCATCATCACCCCGTCCGCGGACCCGGACCTGGCCATTCAGGATCTCTACCTGTCCGCCTTCGGCCACTCCGGCCAGAAGTGCTCCGCATCCTCCCTGGTCATCTTCGTCGGCGCGGCTGGCGAGTCGCAGCGCCTGCGCTCGCAGCTTGTCGACGCCGTCAAGACCCTCATCACCGGCCCCGGCTACGACATCACCACGACGATGAATGGCCTAGCCGAGGCCCCGGGCGAGAAGCTGCTGCGCGGCCTGACCCAGCTGGAGCCGGGTGAAAAGTGGCTGGTGAAGCCGGAGAAGCTCAACGAGGAGGGCACCCTGTGGTCGCCGGGTATCCGCGATAACGTGCGCCCAGGTTCCTGGTTCCACGTCAACGAGTGCTTCGGCCCGGTGCTTGGCATCATGTATGCGGAGACCCTGGATGAGGCCATCGAGTGGCAGAACTCCACCGGCTACGGCCTGACCGGCGGCATCCACACGCTGGATAACGACGAAATCGATTACTGGCTCGAGCGCGTCGAGGTGGGCAACGCCTACGTCAACCGCGGCATCACGGGCGCGATTGTGCAGCGCCAGTCCTTCGGCGGCTGGAAGAAGTCCGTCATGGGCCCGGGCGCCAAGGCAGGCGGCCCGAACTACGTGACCCAGTTCGGCACCTGGTCCGAGGGTCCGCTGCGCCCCTTCGACGTGGACATCTCGCAGCCGGTGGCAGCCCAGCTGCGTGCCTTTGGCAAGCTGGAGCTCTCGGAAGAGGACACCGCTTGGCTGTGGCGCGCGGCAGAGCTCGATGAACTGGCTTGGCAGCAGGAATTCGGCCGCAAGCACGACCGCGCCGGCCTGGTCTGTGAGGCCAATGTCTTCCGCTACCGCCCGGTGCTCACCCCGCTCCAGGTGCGCATTGGCACTGATGCCGCGCTTCGCGACGTCTCCCGCCTCGCCCTCGCCGCCACCCGCACCGGCTCACCCGTGCGCTTCAGTGCCGCCCCGGAAAAGGCCGCGGAGCTGCGCGAGCTGGGCTTTGACATCGATGCCGTGGAGGCAAGCGCCTTCGCCCGCGAGGTTTCCGGCTTGGAATCCGCGCGCATTCGAACCGTGGGTTCTGTCGAGCCAGGCGTCTTTGAGGCCGCGGTGGAATCCAACTCCGTGGTCCTGGACCAGCCGGTGCTGGCCGATGGCCGCCGTGAGCTCCTTCCCTTCCTCCTCGAGCAGGCGGTCTCGGTGACGATGCACCGCTTCGGCATCATCCGCCAGGTAAGCAGCATCCGCGCATAGTTCGTTTCCGCGGCTCATGTGCAAAGATATAGCGTATGAGTACTACGCACGACGAAGAAAAGCCGCAGGCGGCGGACTCCTCCGATGAGGAGGCCGCTCTCCCGGTGTCGAAGACCGATGACAAGTCTCGCATCTTGGGGCGCGACGCCATCTCCCTGGCCAAGGTGTGCTTGATTTTCATCATCGTGGTCGCGGGCGTCGGCCTGGCCGGCTACCTGTTGAAGTTCATCTGGGTTGGCCTGTTGCCGGTCATCCTGGCCATCCTGGTGTGCACGGTGCTTTTCCCCGTGACCAACTGGTTGCGCGCGCACAAGTTCCCCCGCGCGCTGGCCTCCATCACCACGCTGTTGGGATTCTTAGCCATCATCGGCGGCGTGTTCGCGGCGATGGCCCCGGTGGTGTCCTCCCAAGGTGCCTCCCTGGTCAGCCAGGCCGAAGGCGGCTTAAACAAGCTCGTCGATATGGCCAAGGATCTGCCCTTTGAGATTGATGCGGCGAAGGTCCAGGAAGTCCTCGATGATGCCATCACCTTCATCAAGGGCCAAGCTTCCAACATCGCCACCGGGGTGATTTCCGGTGTATCGATGGCCAGCTCCATCGCCATGGCGCTCGCCATCATGCTCTTCGTAGCCTTCTTCATCCTCAAGGACGGCGATAAATTCCTGCCGTGGCTGCGCACCTACACCGGCTACTCCGCCGGCTGGCACGCCACCGAGCTGCTGACTCGCGTGTGGAACACGTTATCTGGCTTCATTCAGGCGCAAGCAGCCGTCGCGGCCGTCGACGGCATCCTCATCGGCCTCGGCCTCTGGGTTCTCCAGGTACCGCTGGCCCTTGTCATCGGCGTAGTTACGTTCTTCGCCAGCTTCATCCCGGTCATTGGCGCTGTCACTGCGGGCGCTTTGGCCGTCATCATCGCGCTGGTCTCCGATGGGCTGACGAAGGCCTTGCTCGCCTTGGCTCTCATCATCATCGTCCAGCAGGTGGAGGGCAACGTCCTCCAGCCGATGCTGCAATCCAAGGCCATGGGCCTGCACGCGGCAATGGTGCTGCTCTCCGTCACGGTCGGCTCCGCCTTGGCCGGCATCATCGGCGCCTTCCTGGCTGTGCCGGTGGCTGCCACCATTGCCGTGGTCTTCCGCTACCACCAGGAGATGGCCAGCCTGCGTGCCGGCGAAATCGAAGCTAAAAACATTAAGATTTCCACGGCGGAGGGCCATGAGGACGTCATGGAGCTCTACGAGAACCTAGAGGCCAGCGGCGCCCGCTAGCCACACAACCGGTGCATGGCTCTAGCCCTGGCCGTGCAACTGCCCTAGTTGCCAAACTTCTCCCCCACCACCCGCGGCGGGAGCGATGGTTTTGGCAACTAGGGCACTTTCCGTATGTGGGGTCTAATCCGCGGACACCGTGCCGAAGGCGGCGGCCAACTCCTCCGCCGCGCGGTCGAGCACCGAGGCCCACGAGCCATAGGATTCTTCGTTAGCGGTGTCCGAAACCTGCTTGAGAAGCGTGCACGGCACACCAAACTTTCGGCACACCGCAGCGATGGCGTAGCCCTCCATATCGCACAGCGCAGAATCCTGGGCAAGGCGCGTGCGGGTCGGGGTATCCGAAATAAAGGCGTCACCCGTGGCAAGCGTGGCGGTCGGCAGCTTACCGGAGGTCTCTAGCTCGATGACCTCCGGGAGCAGATAGCGGGAGACATCGCTGAGCACCTCCAGGTGAAAGTCGTGCTTGCGTACGTGGGAGATCTCGAAGACGCCTGAGAGATCGTCGCGAAGCGCGCCCGCAGTACCGATGTTGATGACACGCTCCGGCAACACCTCTGCCGACGCCAGCACCGTTGTCAGCTCGATGGCGGCGGGAACCGTACCAATACCCGTGATGAGCAGCGGCGCTCCCTCAGGAACATGCGTGGCTTCGGCATCCACGGCGGCGACGAACAGTGTACGACCAGACAGATTCTCCATGCCTGAGAGACTACCCGCTGACCCGAGGAATGCTCTCCGTAACTCTGGCCGGGGTCTCTGCGGCCTTTGTAGGGTCTGGAACCACACCGAGACCTCAGAAAGGAGAACACAATGTTCACACCACGAGTTTTCGCCGGAGCCGCACTACTTTGCTTCCCCCTCATTGCATGCAGCAGCCCAGAAGAGGTTCAGGCTAGCCCCGTCGCCGAAGTCTGCGAGGCTGGCAATGCCCACGCCGCATTCGCCGACAACATCGCCCAGGTTCCCCAGTGGAATGGACATGAATGGGCACTGGTTGATTCCGCCCACTTCGATCCGTGCGCGGAGCTGAGTTGGCAGACCATTTCCGTCGAAGGCGCAACTGCCTCCTCACCGCACCACATCATGCTCTTCCACTACGGCGAGTACATCGGCACCGCCACCGCCGAGCCCTACGCCTTCTTCCCCAGCGTCGAGCAAGTCAATGGCAGTGAGATTTCCGTGACCTACCACTGGCCGCAAGAAGGCGACGCCAATGCCGCTCCGACGGGCACCACGGAAGCAAACTTCCGCTGGGACGCCGCCCAGAACAAAGTCGTCATGAGCGGTGACGTTCCTCCTCGCTAAAATAAAACTAATCGTGCGCCTCACACGAGGCGCACTTTTTATGGAAGGAAAAATAATGCTCAGGCCTGCCTTTGTGGGCGCTATCCTCATCTGCCTCCCACTCGCTGCTTGTGCGCAAAGCCATCAGGACGAGGCAGAGACCCCTATGTTCAGTGCGGTCCACAACAGCTCGGCGAGCGTTGCCGCCGAAAGCACCACGGAAGAGGAGATAAGCCCTGAGCCGACGAGCAACGAGGCACCTTCCCCTACCCAGAGCGCGGACAAGTCGGAGTCCTGCGAGGATATTGACGCCGACGAGGCCTATCAATCAGGCATTGGCAGCATCGCGCCGTGGAATGACTACGGCTGGCAGCTTTCCTCTTCCGCCGGTTTCGACCCTTGCGCGGCTTTGAGCTGGCAAATTATCACCATCGAGGGTGCCACGGCCTCCTCACCGCACCACATCATGCTCTTCCACAAAGGCGAATACCTTGGCACCGCCACCTTCGAGCCTTATGGTTTCTTCCCCACCGTCGAGCGAGTGAGTGACGCTGAGATCGCCGTGACCTACCACTGGGCCCGCGAGGGCGAAACCACCGCCGGGCGCACCGGCGAAACGCATGCCGGATTCCGCTGGGACGAAGACCAGCAGAAAACAGTCATGAGAGGCGACGTTCCGCCAACGTCTTTGGGCAGTTAAAGACGTAATCAATCCGCCGCTTTTGCTCCCCCTTGTCCTTCTAAGAAGTTCTCGCACGCATTAGGCGCGATTTTTTCCGCTGATGTATTTTCGCACTATGAGCAAACAACAAATTCACCAGCACATCGCAGTTTTTGGTCAGGCTGGAAGCGGAAAGACAGTCCTTCTTTCCTCACTCTTTGGCCGCCTCCACGAGCCATCAGCAATCCGTAAGAACGGGTACAGATTCCTAGCGGAAGACTCCGCGCGCGGAAACAAATTGCTCCAAAAATACTTGGGAATGAAAGAGCAAGCCCAAGCTCCGATGCAGGATAAGTTTGTTTCCTCTCCATTCAGCTTTAGATTCGTCCCCGAGTCCCAACCTTTGGACGCGAAAAAGAAGACTTCGCACATTGGCATTACTTGGCATGACTATCCAGGCGAATGGTTTGAGTCCGAAGTCAACTCTGAAAGCGAAAGAAATGATCGGGCGCATACTTTCCGCCAACTGATCCAATCAGATGTCGCTCTGGTTTTGGTTGACGCACAAAAGCTGCTCGACCACCAAGACGAGGAAGAGCGCTACCTCAAATCACTATTCGGCACCTTCCGGAACACATTGCTGGGCATTAAATCCGACATCATTGCTGACAATGAACGGCTGGAGCAGTTTCCCCGCATCTGGGTTATCGCGCTTTCTAAAGCCGACCTCATGCCGGAGTTGGATGCGCACAGGCTCCATGAACTCGTCGTTCTTCATGCCGCAGATGAACTGAACGCGCTGCGAAGAGTTCTGGCAGATTTCGTCAACGGCGACGAGGCTCTATCCGTCGGAGAAGACTACATCGTCATTTCTTCAGCTGAGTTCAACAACGGCACTATTGATTTAGAAAAGCACAAAGGCGTCGATGCTTTGCTTCCGCTATCTACGATTTTGCCTATCCAACGCTACCAGCGGTGGAATGTATTGCGCCTTCTCCCGGCTGGCCTAGCAGACGAAAAGATCGTAAAGAGGGGGCTTGGCATAGCCCAAACGGCTCTTGCGATGCTTGACAAAGTAAACAAGAAGCCATTCAGTTTTCTAGCGAAGGCTCAAGGTATCGCTGGTCTGGTTGATCCCCTCATGTCTGCGGCCATTCCGGAGATTGCTAAAGCTCGAAAGGATGCGGTGGAAAAGCATGAATTTAGGGAATTGCTACTTACAGATTTCGTCATGAAATTGCGCGAGAGCATTGACAACAACATTCTCGAAAGGTCACCGCGATGGAAATAATCTGGGCTACGCGAGGCAAACATTGGGGCCATAAGTTCTTACTCGATGGCGGCTATAAGGACCCATTGCCGCCATATCTTGAGGCATTTTCGGGCTTTGAAAACTCCCGCCGCGTGTTTGAACGCTGCAATGGGCACTTGGCTTTAAGGTTTCCAGATCCAGAGGAGCGCCACGATGAGTCAGGCCGCTTGATTTACCACGACCTAGTTATCAGCGGCCATGCCATTACCGATGCCCACTCTTACGACGAAGCATGCTCTTTTATGTGGCCTTTGATTGCAGACGAATATAACAAGCTCTGGGATGCAGAAAACTAGAAAAGAATCTGGGCTCGTTAAACAGTTAATAGCCGCCGTGAATATCAAGACCTTATCCCCAGAAAAATGATGAAGATGACTGATGGCTGGAATTCAGCAGAATTCGCGGAGAAGATGAACTACCTGCTTAAGCGATACTACGCAGGAGACAACGGGCTTTCTCCGGCTGCAGTAGAACTTCGGGTGGTGTGGAGAACAGCGGGACTCGCCTACGCAATTTTCACGGTCTCGAATCCGAAAGGGATTGCGTATGTGGGACTGGAAATGACAGTTCTTCCGGGACCTGGGTCTGCCATGTCGGAAGAAGAAACCGCTATAGAAGGCTGGTTAGACCGATTAGCCGGGGATACCCTGGCCAGCACATTGGATTACAACGAAGATGACAAAATCCAATGGAAAGGAAAGGCCGCCGACAACACTCCAGAGTTTTTCTCAGAGCTAGGACCCGCTGTGGGAGAAGTGTTCTTCCCCACCGCCGGGCGCACCGGAGAAACGCATGCCGGATTCCGTTGGGACGAAGACCAGCAGAAAACAATCATGAGCGGTGATGTCCCACCGAATTAAACCCCTTATTGTGAGGGTAAATACGGCTATAGTGTGACACGGCTTCCTGTGAAAGCTGCTGTCTGCCGCCCCCGTTTTAAGGAGTTTTCTGCGTGACTAATAGCAACCCCTGGGCCCCGCCAAGCAACGAGGGCCCGGAACGTCCTGCACGCTCGGGAAGCATCGTGATCATCGCTGTCGTCGTACTCCTTGCGATCATTGCTGGTGTCACGTGGCTGTTAATGTCGCGCTCCTCTTCTGAAACCACAGAGCAGGAGGCCCTCTTTACGCAGGTGGCCCCGAGCACCAGCACAACAAATGCTGAGGCCACCACAACAAGCAGTGAAACCCGCACTACCAGCGTTAAGACGAGCAATGCAAAACCCGTGACGTCTAAAGTCACACCTCAGGATAGGTGCGGTACAGCAGCTGAAAAGACCAGGAATGATATTCCCCGCCCGATGACGCTGTTTTGCAATGACGACTGGCTCTACCTCGCCACAGAAAACAGCTCCTCTTTTTATCTCTATTCCTGGGGCGGCGGAGAATGGGTTCCTTATAAGAACGACGATGTCGATGACACCTCGTCGATCAAGTGCTGGGATTCCAACCGCCTCAGCGCCGACAATGTCCCGAAGCAAATCACGGATGGCATCCCTCTCTGCGAACAGAGCACCGAGGACAGCGCTGAGAGCACACAAGCGCAAGAGACCTGCGATGGCCGCTACATTCTCATCGTGGATTCCCTCCTCGTCCCTTATGGCGAGTCCCCGCAATCCGAAATCGACCGCGTGGAGGCCCACTACGCCGGAGTCAAGATCATGCCGGGAACAGCATGCAGCTCGCTGCGTTCGGAACACGAAGGCAAGCAGGTCTATGCGGCCTACTACGACGCCGGCCACAGCGTGGATGAGGTCTGTAAGCTCAAGGCGCGATACGGTGGCAACGCCCGTTCGCTCAATAACAATGCAGATTTCAGCGATCCCTGCTAACCCCTCGAAAGGACTTTTCGCCTCGTGGCACACTACAACCTCTATAACTCCCTCAACCTTGACCCTTCCGCTGATTCCGCGACCCTGACCTCGGATATCGAGCGCCGCCTCTCCGCGACTGACCCGTCCAACGCCGCGCTTTACGACGAACTCTCCACCGCCCACAGCATCTTCTCCCGCCAGGACCGCCGCGAGCAGTATGACCGAGCACTCGCGGATCCCTTCGGCCCCGAGGTGGACGTCGCCCGCATCCGTGAGATCGCCACGTCTGGCTCGGGCGTGCAGCTCATGCCCCAGCCGTCGACCGCCCAGGCTTCCGGTTCCTCCAACTTCAACGTTGATCTGAGCAACTTCTCCTTCGCCGTGGAGCCCTCCCGCCAGCGCGCCCAGTCGATTCAGTGGTGCATCGTGTGGGGCCTGCTGGCCTTCATGTGGATCATCTCCACTATTCGCGGCCTCGGCGCCCTCGCGGAGGTCGGCAACGCCAGCAGCGTCGAGCTCCTCTACGGCGCCGATGACTACGTCGACGAGGCCAGCTCCGCCGGTGCCTTCTTCTTCATGGTCGCCGGCGGCACCCCCGTCTACCTGATGATTGCGGAGTTCATCTGGTCCCTGCGCAAGACCCTGGGCCGCAAGCAGGCCGAGAAGAACGTTTAAAACGCCGAAACCCGCGGCCATAAAGCCGCGGGTCAGGGGGTATTAGCGCAGACGCTGGCCCACAAATCCTGCTGCCAACGTATTGCCGCTGGACTGATCGATGAGCAGGAAATTGCCCACCGCGCCGCGGGCGGCATAGTCCTCGACGGGAAGCTCCGCCTGCGTTTGGACGGTGATGTAGGCGATGTCATTGAGTGCTGCGGACTCCGGGGCCTCAACATCGGCCACGCCATCCAGGTCGAGGATGCGGTCCACCGATGCCACGCGCGCCTTGACCAATGCTGTGCCATAGCGCAGCTTCACCATCTGTCCCGCGCGCAGCTCCTTGTCTGTGAGGACCACCGCGGTGGCGGCGAATTCGCGCACCTCCTCCGGGCGCTGCGAACCGGCGATGAGGTCGCCGCGGGCCAAGTCGATGTCATCGGCCAGCCTAAGTACCACGGAATCCCCGGCGCGCGCCGCCTCATCGGAGCCAAGCGGGCCGTCGGTGGTATCAATCGCGGTGACCGTCGAGGTCCGCCCGCCCGGCAGCGTCACCTCATCCCCCACCGCCACGTGCCCGGCCTTCACACGCCCGGCATAGCCGCGGTAATCGGAGGCGTGCTCGCGGATGACGTATTGGATCGGGAAACGCAGGTCCAGATCATCGGCGCGGCCGGTGGCCACTGGGACGGTCTCGAGCGTTTCGAGGACCGTCGGGCCCTCGTACCACGGCATGTTCGTGGAGCGTTCCACCACGTTATCGCCCTTCAACGCGGAGATCGGGATGGCCACCGAATCGGTGATACCCAAACGCGCGGCGACCTCGTTGAACTCAGTCTCAATCGCACGGAAGGTGGCCTCGTCGTAGTCCACCAGGTCGATCTTGTTCACGCCCAGAATCACGTGGCGCACGCCCAGCAGCGCGGCGACGTTGAGGTGGCGGCGGGTTTGCTCGACGACGCCATTGCGGGCGTCGACAAGCAGCACCACCACCTGGGAGGTGGACATGCCGGTCACCGTGTTGCGCGTGTACTGCACATGACCGGGCGTATCGGCCAGGATGAGGGTGCTTATCGGTGGCGAAGTAGCGGTAGGCCACGTCGATGGTGATGCCTTGCTCGCGTTCGGCGCGGAGGCCGTCGACAAGCAGCGAGAGGTCCATGCCGTCGAAGCCGCGGTCGGCAGAGGAACGCTCCATGGACTCCACCTGGTCCGCCAGCACGGACTTGGTGTCATAGAGCAGGCGGCCCACGAAGGTGGACTTGCCGTCATCGACGGAACCGGCGGTGCACAGGCGCAGGGTATCGCGCTGTTTGAGCGCGCCGACATTCGGTGCGAGGGTAGTCGTCATCAGAAGTAGCCTTCCTTCTTGCGGTCCTCCATGGCGGACTCGGACAGTTTGTCATCGGCGCGGGTGGCGCCGCGCTCGGACAGGGTGGAAATGGAGATTTCCGCGAGCACCTCATCGGGCGAGGCGGCGGTGGATTCCACGGCACCGGTGCAGGACATATCGCCCACGGTGCGGTAGCGCACGGTGCGGGTCTCCAGCGGCTCACCCTCGCGCGGGCCGCCCCACTCGCCCGGGGTCAGCCACATGCCGTTGCGGTTAAATACCTCGCGCTGGTGAGAGTAGTAAATGGAGGGAAGCTGCAGGTTGCGCGCGCCGATGTACTCCCAAATATCGGACTCGGCCCAGTTAGAGATGGGGAAGACGCGGACGTTTTCGCCGGCCATCTTGCCGCCGTTGTAGAGGTCCCACAGCTCCGGGCGCTGGCGGCGCGGGTCCCAGCCGCCGAAGGAATCGCGGATGGAGAAGATGCGCTCCTTGGCACGGGCGCGTTCCTCGTCGCGGCGGGCACCACCCAGGACGGCGTCGTAGCCGCGCTCGGCGATTGTCTCCACCAGCGGCACGGACTGCAGCGGGTTACGGGTGCCATCGGGGCGCTCCTGGAGGTCACCGCGATCGATCCAGTCCTGGACGTGGGCGACGTGCAGGCGCGCGCCGGTCTCCGCGACGAGCTGATCGCGGAAGTCGATGACCTCCGGGAAGTTGTGGCCGGTATCGACGTGGATGAGCTCGAAAGGCACGGTGGCCGGCGCAAAGGCGCGGCGGGCGAGCTCGAAGACCACGACGGAGTCCTTGCCGCCGGAAAAGAGCAGGCCTACCTTGTCGAATTGCCCGGCGACTTCGCGCAGGATGTGGAGGGATTCGTTCTCTAAGTCTCTAAGGTGTGGTGAAAGAGTCATTATTCGTGCAACCCGCATTCTGTCTTGCCGTCAGCGAAAACGCGCCCGGAGCGCGCATCCTCGCCCTCGCCTACAGGGAAGGTCAACGGCGCGCAGCCGATGGAGCGGTAGCCCTGGAGGGTGAGGGGGTGGATGATGAGGTCGTGTTCCTTGATATAAGCGTCGGTGTCATCGAGGTCCCAGGTAACAATCGGGGAAATCTTCAGCCGGCCCGTGCGGTCCAGGCTCAGCGCCGGGGCGGTGGCGCGGTGCTCGGAATCGGCGCGGCGCAGGCCGGTTACCCATCCGACGTAGGGGTCCATGGCCATGTTGAGCGGCTCCACCTTGCGCATGCGGTTATAGGCCGCGACATCGCGCGCGTACAGGCGCGGGCCATAAATCTTGTCCTGCTCCTCGGGGCTCAGGATAGGCAGGACGCGCACGAGCGTCAGGTCCGCATAGCGCTTGGCGACGTCCCCCGCTACCTCCAACGTCTCCTTAAAGTGCCAGCCGGTGTCGATGAAGAGGAGGTCAGCGTCGAGGTGCGCTTGGTGCGCGAGCTCGGCGAGCACCGTGTTTTCCATGGACATCGTGACGGCAAGCCGGCCCGGCGCGTGCTCGGCGGCCCATTCGGTGATGGTCTCGGCAGAGGCGTCATAAAGCTTGTCGGCCCACTCCTCGACGAGTTCCTGGTTGCGCTGGGCCACGGCAGGCTCGAGCGGCGCGGTGTCGCGGGTGCCTTCGGGGCTAATGCTGGGATCGCGGTAATCGCCGCGGTCCAGCAGGTTTATCGGTTCGGTCATGACACCTCACATTAAAGGGAGGCGGGCGTGTGCGCAGCCCCACAGTGGGGCGCGGGGGCTGTGAGCTTGGGTACTAGGGAGAATAAAAATTAGCCAGAATGAACCGAGCGGACTAGATTTACAGACTAGACAGTCTATTTCTTCCGAACTGAAGGGGTTCTCATGCAGCGTGTCGCAATTGTCGGGGACAGCCCCGCCGCGCTCTCCACCGCCGAACGGCTCATCAGGGCCGGGCTGTGTGTAGACCTCTACTGCGAGCGCCCCGCACCCTTCGGTTTGCTGCGCCGCTTCGCCGGGCTCTCCGGCGCGGAATCCGTTGCTGAGCCGTGCCCGAAGGGGACAACGCCGCGGCTGCGGCTCATCGGCAACGTCCGCGTCGGAGCCGATATTTCCCACGCGGACCTCAACCAGCTCTCCGCCTCCGGGGACCGCCACCTTGTTCTGTTGGAGCTCATGGCCCGCGGCGTGGCCATCACCACGTGGGAGGGCCTGTGCCAGCCCACCGACGACGTCGAGGACTGGGCCGCCGTCACGGCGCGGGCCCAGCGCGCGCCGGTCTGCTTCTAGCGCGCTAGACGCGCTCGCGTCTAGCGGGATAGACTTGCGCGGTCATTGACCTTTGGCCTTTCCAGGCCGCTCACACGAAACGTTGGTCTATGGAACTCCTACGTATCCTCATATCCCGCTCGAAGCCGTATACCGGCTACGTCATCGCGGTGCTGCTTCTCCAAGCACTGTCCACCGCAGCAACGCTTTACCTCCCTTCGCTCAACGCGAAGATCATCGACAAGGGCGTTGCCCAAGTAGACATCGACTACATCTGGCACACCGGCGGCATCATGCTCATCGTGGCCTTCATCCAGGTCAGCGCCGCCATCGCCGCTATCTGGTTCGGCTCCCGCACCGCCATGGGCCTCGGCCGCGACCTGCGCTCCGAAGTCTTCCGCCGCGTCACCCGCTACTCCGCCGAAGACATGAGCAACTTCGGCACCGCCACCCTCATTACCCGCGGCACCAACGATGTCCAGCAGGTCCAGATGGTCTACATGATGATGCTCAACTTCATGGTTGCCGCACCGATCATGTCCATCGGCGGCATCATCATGGCCATCCGCGAAGACGCCGGAATGTCCTGGCTCGTCGCAGTTTCCGTCATCGTGCTGCTGGCCGCCATATCCCTCATCATCGTCCGCCTCATGCCGCTCTTCCGCTCCTGGCAGGAAAAGCTCGACGTCATGAACGGCACGCTGCGCGAGCAAATCGCCGGCATCCGCGTCGTCCGCGCCTTTACCCGCGAGGAGCACGAGGCCGAGCGTTTCCGTACCGCCAACCGTGACATCACCAACCTCTCCCTGAAGGTCGGCCAGCTGTTCATCCTCATGTTCCCCATCATCACCGTCATCCTGAACGTAGCCACGGGCGCGGTCCTGTGGTTCGGCGGCCACCGCGTCGACGATGGCCTCGTGGAAATCGGCTCACTGACCGCCTTTTTGCAGTACCTGCTGCAGATCCTCGCGGCGGTCATGATGGGCACCTTCATGGCCATGATGCTGCCCCGCGCCGTCATTTGCGCGCGCCGCATCACCGACGTCCTCGAGCGCGAGCCCTCCATCGTCGAGCCCGCTAACCCGCTCACCCCGGAGCGCTCCGAGGGTGTGGTCGAGTTCGACAACGTCACCTTCCAGTACGCCGGCGCGGAAGCGCCCGTGCTTCACGACGTCTCCTTCACCGCCACCCCCGGCACCACCACCGCGCTCATCGGCGCGACCGGTTCCGGCAAAACCACCGCACTCTCCCTGATCCCGCGCCTCTACCTCCCGACGAAGGGGCGCGTACTTCTCGACGGCACCGATATCGCCGATATGGCACGAGGGGACGTCGTCAAGCGTGTGGGCCTCGTTCCTCAGAAGCCGTACCTGTTTAGCGGTTCCGTGGCCTCCAACCTGCGCCTCGGCGCCCCGGACGCCACCGACGAGGAGCTGTGGGAAGCGCTGCGCGTGGCCCAGGCAAACTTTGTCGAGGACCTCGACATGCACATCTCCCAGGGCGGCACCAACGTTTCCGGTGGCCAGCGCCAGCGCCTGTCCATCGCGCGCATGCTGGTGGCGCGGCCGCTGGTGTACCTGTTTGATGATTCCTTCTCCGCGCTCGATGTCCTCACGGATGCCGCGGTACGCGACGCCATGCGGGAATACACCGCGGAGGCGACGACCATCATCGTGGCGCAGCGCGTGAGCTCGATCATGGACGCGGATCAGATTCTGGTCATGGACGCCGGGCGCGTTGTGGCCCGCGGCACGCACGAGGAGCTGTTGGAAAGCTCGACGACGTACCGCGAAATTGTGGAATCCCAGGAGGTGGCATAAATGACTGAGCAAGATAACGCGACGTTAGAAGCCGAGATCGAGGAGAAGACCGGCGAGAACGCGCCGCGCAAGGCCAAGAACTTCTGGCCCTCCGCCAAGCGTCTTTTTGGCCTGCTCGCGCCGTTCAAGGCGCAGCTTGTCGCGATTGCCGCGATGAACCTCGTGTGCGTGTTCCTCGCCGTGGCCGCGCCCAAGGTTATGGGCAAGGCCACCGACGTCATCTTCTCCGGCGTCATTTCCCGCCACCTGCCCGCCGGTATGACCAAGGAGCAGGCCATCGCCGCTCTGCGCGCGGGCGGGCAGGATAAGTTCGCGGACATGGCCTCCGCCATGGACTTGAACCCCGGCTTCGGCATTGATTTTTCCAAGCTGGGCACGATTATCGGCATCGTGATTGCGATGTACGTGGTGTCCTCGCTCTTCCAGTGGTGGCAGGGCTACCTTCTGAACTCGCTGGTGATGAAGGTTGTCTTCGATCTGCGCGAGCGCATCGAGGCGAAGATCAACCGGCTGCCGCTGAACTACTTCGATACGCAGTCGCGCGGCGACCTTCTGTCGCGCACCACCAACGATGCCGACAACGTCCAAACGGCCCTGCAGCAGGCCATTTCGCAGCTGTTTTATAACCTGCTCATGGTCATCGGCATCACGGTCATGATGTTCACCGTGTCCTGGCAGCTGGCCCTCGTGGCGCTGCTGGCGCTGCCGCTGACCGGTGTGGTCATCGGGGTCGTCGGCTCGCGCGCGCAAAAGCAGTTCAAGGCGCAGTGGAAAGCCACCGGTGACCTCAACGGGCAGGTCGAGGAAGCCTTCTCCGGCCACGACCTGGCGACCGTCTTCGGACGCATCGATTCCATGACGGAGGACTTTGATAAGCGCAACGAGGAGCTCTTCCGCTCCGCCTCGCTGGCGCAGTTCCTGGCGGGCATGATGATGCCGATCATGCAGTTCATCTCCTACCTGTCCTACGTGGTCATCGCGGTGCTCGGCGCGTTGAAGGTGGCCTCCGGCAACCTCACGCTGGGTGGCGCCCAGGCCTTCATCCAGTACTCCCGCGAGTTCAACCAGCCGCTGGGCCAGCTCGGCGGCATGATGCAGCAGGTGCAGTCGGGCGTAGCCTCGGCCGAGCGCGTCTTCGAGTTCCTCGACGCGGAGGAAGAACCCGCCGAGGAGACCACCTCCCGCCTGGGCGGCCGCGCGAAGGGCCTCGTCGAGTTCGATGACGTGGACTTCGGCTACGATGCCCCGCTCATCCAGGACCTTTCCCTCCGTGTGGAGCCCGGCCAGACCGCGGCCATCGTGGGCCCCACGGGCGCCGGCAAGACCACGCTGGTCAACCTCATCATGCGCTTCTACGACATCGATTCCGGCACCATCCGCCTCGATGGCGTCGACACCGCGCAGATGTCGCGCCACGAGCTGCGCTCGCAGGTGGGCATGGTGCTGCAGGACGCCGTCGTCTTCGAAGGCACCATCATGGACAACATCCGCTACGGCCGCCTCGACGCCACCGACGAGGAAGTCATCGCCGCCGCCAAGGCCACCTACGTGGACCGCTTCGTCCACGCGCTGCCTGAAGGCTATGACACAGTCATCGATCAGGACAATGGCGCGATTTCCTCCGGCGAGCGCCAGCTCATCACCATCGCGCGCGCCTTCCTGGCGCAGCCGGCGCTCCTCATCCTCGACGAAGCGACCTCCTCCGTGGATACCCGCACCGAGGTGCTTGTTCAGGACGCCATGAACGCGCTGCGCGCTGACCGCACCTCCTTCATCATCGCGCACCGCCTGTCCACGATTCGTGACGCCGACATCATCATCGTCATGGAGGAAGGTCGCATCGTGGAGCAGGGCACCCACGCCGAGCTTCTCGACGCCCACGGCGCCTACTGGCGCCTCCACCAGTCCCAGTTCCACGAGGACTAGTCGACGGTCACGGACATCCTCGGGGCCGAGAACGTGTCACCCGTGAGGTTCGCCAGCTCAAGGGTGACGTCGCTTAAGGAAAGGTGCTCCATGAAGGCGTCGGGAAGCTCGGCGTCCGGAGCAGGGGGAATTCCGAGCTGATCGAGGACGGCATTGATATCGCCGCTGGTGAGATCCGCCGTGACGGGCACGGTGCGCGCACCCTCGACGGTAGGCGTGGCGGTCAGCGAGGTCGCCACGATGCGCGCGGGCTCCACGGTGGTTATCGAACCACCGGTGGTGAGCAGGCCATCGCCGGCATTTCCGGGCAAGGTGATGGCCAGGTTGCGCACGGCAAGGCGATCGCCGGTGAGCTCGATAACGCGCACCTCCCCGTCGCGGGTGGGCATCGTGCCCAGCGTGGCTTTCACGTTTCCCGTTAGCGTGACCTCGTCCGCCTTCACGGTGGAAAAGTAGGGCTGCGCCGGGGCGACCTGCGCGCTCACGCCCGTCGCGCTCGCCGCAGCGACCATGGCGGCCACGAACAACACGCTCCGTGAGCGCGAAGGACGGTGCTTAAACATCGGTGGGCTCCCACGCCAGGGTGAGCGCGCCGCCAATGATGCCGAGCAGTGAACCGATGAGGAAGCCTCCCAAGTTAGAGGTAGGCAGCGCAATCACGGCCACGATGATGCCGAGCACTCCCAGATACGTCGAGGTGGCCGGGCGAAACCACGCTCCTAAGCCGAACATGACCAACAGCGCCCCGATGAGCAGCGTGGACACGCCCGACACCGTGGAAATCATGACCAGCAGGTCCGAGATATGCACGGTGAAATACGCAGGCGTGGCGATGACGATTCCCGAAAGTATGAGCAGCAAACCCGGGATGAACGGCCGCCCACCGCGCCACGCCTTAAACCGATCAGCAGCCATTTCCGCGGCCCCGTTCCACGGATACGCCCACGTTTTGTGCTGACAGCGTCTTGGCGCCGATGGAGGTGGCGCGGACGTCGTCGGCAGTCAGCGAAACCTTCTTTGCATACAGGCCCCACGTTCCGGGATCCGCGGTGGTGGACAGCTGGCGCGCATCGATGCCCACGTTCGCGTCCTCCATGACCAACGAGCCCTCGATGTCTGACGCGCCGACCAGCAAGTCGGTGGCCTCCACGCTGTTATCGCCTTTCGCCTTCAGGGCCAGCGTGGCCTCCCCCACCGCGGGCAGGTCCGTCGTGACGTAGAGGCATAAGTCCGAGGCCACCGCGTGCTCCAGCTTCAACCGGGCCGTCGGCACGTCCTCCTCGCCCTTCTTGTCACTATCCACGAATAGCGAGAAAGCCTCGCCCTCCAAGTGCCGCATGTTGACGTTGAAGAACGTTCCCGATAGCGCAAGGTTCGCTGTCAGACCGCCCTGCGCCACCGCAAACCCCGTTACCCCGAAAGCCGCAAAACCTGCGATGAGCCCCACCGCCGCCTTCGGCGCACTGATTCTTCCCATACACGTCAGCTTATTTCTCTGCCTCCGAAAACACTAGCTGAATGCTGACTCACTGATTTAGGGGCCGAGGATTTAAGGTAAGAGGCACACACAGCAGCAATTAAAGGAGCGCGCATGTTCGGCTGGGTTGCCATCGCCGCATCGGTCCCGGTGTGGCTGTACTTTTTCTACCGCCTCACGGCGCTGTTTCGGTTCATCCGCTCCGGCGGCCCCACGCAGCTGAACCGTACCGACCGCCCCGTGGCGCGCCTCGGCCGCGTCCTCACCGAAGTCTTCGGCCATACCCACTTCAAAGGCCGGCCGCTGGTCAACGCCGCGCACTGGCTCGTCATGGTGGGCTTCCTCTTCGGCGCCATCGTCTGGTTCGAGGCCTATATCCAAACCTTCGCACCCGATAAAGGCTGGCCGTGGCTCGGTACGTGGCCCGTGTACCACTTCATCGAAGAGGTCCTCGCGATCGGCACCGTGCTGGGCATCTGCTTCCTCATTGGCGTGCGCCTGAAACTCGGCCACACCGAGCGCGGCAGCCGCTTCTACAATTCGCAGGTCTTCCCCGCACGCCTGGTGGAGGCCATCGTTCTCCTCGAGGGCCTAGGCATGCTCGCCGTCAAGGCCTCCGCCATCGCCACCTATGGCGGAGGCTCCCCGTGGGCTGATTTCTTGACCATGCGTGTGGCGGGGACTATGCAGGCGTCGCCAAGCATGGTGCAGTTCTTTGCCCTAGTGAAGCTGCTGACGGGCCTGGTGTTCATCGCCTGCATCGCGCGCTATTTCCAGTGGGGCGTGATGTGGCACCGTTTCATGGCCTTCTTCAACATCTTCTTCCAGCGCAACGCCACGGGTGAAAAGGCGCTGGGCTCAGTGCCCACACCCGACCTGGAGGACCTTGAGCCGGGGAGCTGGAAGATGCTTCTCGACGCCTCCTCCTGCACCGAATGCGGCCGCTGCCAGGACCTCTGCCCCGCATGGAACACCGAGAAGCCGCTGAGCCCGAAGAAGCTCATGATGGACCTGCGCCAGGGCGCGCTGGATAACTACAACCCGCACGAGGGGCTCAACGTGCTGGCGATGGCGGGCACGATTGATGATGACGTCCTGTGGGCCTGCACCAACTGCGGTGCGTGCGTGGACCAGTGCCCGGTAGACATCGAGCACATCGACCACGTGGCGGACCTGCGCCGGTTTAAGGTACTGGCGGAGTCCGACTTCCCGTCGGAGCTGACCGGGCTGTTCAAGAACATGGAGACGAAGGGCAACCCGTGGGGGCGCAACGCTTCGGAGCGCCGCGCGTGGATCGACGAGGCGCGTGCCGATGGCATTGAGGTGCCGATTATCGGTGAGGACGCGGAAGATTTTTCGGACCTGGAGTACCTGTTCTGGGTCGGTTGCGCGGGTACGTATGACGACAAGGGCCGCGCCACGACGCGCGCGGTGGTGGACATGCTGCACACCGCCGGCGTGAAGTTCGGTGTGTTGGCTACGGGCGAGACCTGCACCGGTGACCCGGCGCGCCGTGCCGGAAATGAGTTCCTGTTCCAGGTGATGGCGGAGCAGAACGTCGCCACGCTTAACGACGCCTTCCGTGGCGTCCCCAAAGGCCAGCGCAAAATCATCACGACGTGCCCGCACTGCTTCAATACGATTCGCAACGAGTACCCCGACTTCGACGGCCACTTCGACGTACTGCACCACACGCAGCTGCTCAACCGTTTGGTGCGGGAGAAGCTGCTCGTGCCGGTGCCGCGCTCCCCGGAGAACCGCAAGCCGGTGACCTACCACGACCCGTGCTTCCTGGGCCGCCACAACAAGGTCTTCGACCCGCCGCGTGAGCTCGTGGAGGCGACCGGTGCGTCGCTGGCGGAGATGGACCACAACCGCGACGAGGCCTTCTGCTGCGGCGCCGGTGGCGCGCGCATGTTCATGGAGGAAAAGCTGGGCAAGCGCATCAACGAGTTCCGCTCGGAGCAGGCCGTGGCAACGGGCGCGGAACAGATCGCGACGGGCTGCCCGTTCTGCAACGTCATGCTCACGGGCGGCGTGAAGTCCATCGCGCCGGAAACTCAGGTCAGCGATGTGGCGCTCATGCTGCGCAGCGCCATCGCCCCCTCCGGCGACCTTCCTGCTCCGCGTGAGAAGGCCTTCCTCGATACGCCTCGCCGCCTGCCCGTGGAAGATTCCGACGCGCCTTCCCCGGAAGGACCCGCTGCGCAATCTGCCCCGACAAGCTCCCCGCAGGCCCCCACCGCTGCGCCGTCCGCACCAAGCGCTCCCTCTGCGCCCCAAGCTCCGTCCGTGCCAACCGTGCCTACTGCTCCAGCGGTTCCTTCCTCCCCTGGAGCTCCGATTGCACCGGCGGCTCCGGCTGCCCCCAGCGCTCCCGCTGCGCCGTCCGCACCAAGCGCCCCGCAAGCACCCGCAGCGCCTAGTGCCCCGGCTGCTCCTTCGGCACTGAAGCCGCCAACCGCGCCCAGCACTCCTGCGGCGCCGTCCGCTCCGACACCACCGGCGGCCCCCAGCGCACCCGCGGCACCAAAGGCTCCAGCCGCGCCCAGCGCACCTCAGGCACCCGCAGCGCCGTCTGCGCCCAGTGCGCCGGCTGCTCCAGCAGCGCCAAGCGCACCAGCCGCACCGAAAGCACCATCTGTGCCAGACGCGCCAGGGGTGCCGAAGGCTCCGGGGGCGTCGGCAAGCAAGGGCGACTAGTGCGACGTCGGCCACACCACCAACGCACGGGGTAGGCGTGCCTGATACCCCACAGGTACGCTCTACCCCATGCAAACTGACGTAACCTACGTCCTCGCCTCGGGCGAGACCAACTACACCAACTCGCTGGTGTCCTTCGCATGGATTATGGCGGTGGCGCTGTTGGCACCGTTGGTATCCCATGCCCTAGGCAAGAAGATGCCGGCCGTGGCGCTGCTCATTTTCTTCGGCATGCTCATCGGCCCATCGATGTTGGGCCTGGCCCATGAAGACCCCGGCATCGGAATGCTCAAGGAGCTTGGCGTTGGCGCGCTGTTCCTGCTTGCGGGTTTTGAAATTGACCTCGCCAGCCTGAAGTCGAAGGAAGCCGCGACGGGGCTGTCCACGTGGCTCATCTGCATGGTGGTGTGTGGCGTCGGCGCGTACTTCCTCATGGATGACATCCCGGGTGCCATCGTCATGGCAATTGCTTTGACGTCGACGGCACTGGGCACCATCACGCCGATGCTCAAGCAGGACAAGCTGCTTGGCACGCGGGTGGGCGATTCCGTGGTCATCCACGGCGCCATCGGTGAGGTTGCGCCGATTACCGCGATGGCGCTCCTTTTGGGAACGCGCTCCACGTGGACCACAATGTTGATTCTTCTGGCCTTCATCGCAATCGCGGTCGCCGTGGCCATCATGCCCTTTGCCATTACGACGCTCATGCCGTGGTTCAAGGACGCATTCATCTCCGGGGCGGGCTCCACTAACCAAACCATCATGCGCCTCATCATTTTGATTCTGGCGATTCTCATGGCGGTCACGGCGGTCTTTGAGCTCGATATCGTGCTGGGCGCCTTCGCAGCGGGCATCATCCTGAACCGCATCGTGCCCGATGAGTTCCATAAGGGCTTGGAGAACCGCCTCGACGTGGTGTTTTATTCCATGCTCATCCCGGTCTTCTTCGTGGTCTCCGGCATGGCGATTGACTGGAAGGTCATCGTGGACGAGCCCCTCAAGGTCCTCGGCATCCCGCTTCTTATCCTGGTGACCCGCGGCCTGCCAGTGTTCCTGCGCGAAAATATCCACCACACGGGCTCCGACGTCGAAACCACCCGCGAGCGCCTCCAAGTGGCTCTCTACGCGGCAACCGGCCTGCCCATCATCGTGGCGGTGATGACGCTTGCGGTGGGTTCGGGCATCGTCGATACAGAAATGGCCTCCATCTTCATCGCCGGTGGCGCGCTCACCGTGGCTATCTTCCCGTTCCTATCCGGCCTCGTGCGCGAAAAGGAGCAAGCTAAATAGGCTGTTAGGATGGCTATTGTGACTAATCCTTTCAGCATGCGGCTTTCCGACGCCGAACGGACCAACGCCGTCAACGACCTCGCCCAAGCCTTGGGTGAAGGCCGTCTATCGATGGACGAGTTTGAGGAGCGCACCGACGCGATAATGGAGGCGACGACCCGCCGCGAGCTGGCGGCCGTCTTCATGGATATCCCCACCAAGGCCAGCACGGAGCTCAAGATTTACTCCCAAGGTGAAATGGAGCGCGCCTACCAGGCTACGAAGAAGCCTCGACTGGCCACGGCCATGGTGGGCACGCTGGGGTTGTTGTTCGGCTCGATTGCATCTTTCGGTGCCATGTCCGGCGTCACCGCCGCGCTGACCGGAACGGGATTGCTCTTCCTCATCCCCGCGCTGTGGATCATGCTGTACGTGGCCAAGGTGGGCCCGGAATCCTGGCACCGCCCGTCGCCGCGCCAGATCGAGCGCCAGCGCATGCGCGAGCTCAAGGCCGCGGGCGCGGAGGAACGCGCGCAGATGCGGGCGTTGGAGCAGGCGCAGTGGGCGGAGAGGCGTCGTCAAGCAAGCGAAATCACCGGCGATGCGATGAATCTGGCCAAACGCAAGCTGGAGCAGTGGAACCAGAAGTAACATATCCGGCATGACACACAACCGGATTTTTGATCAATCCACCAAACTACAAGGCGTTGCCTACGATATTCGCGGCGAGGTTTCCACGGAGGCCGAGCGCATGGAGCTCGACGGGCACAGCATTTTGAAGCTCAACACCGGCAACCCGGCAGTGTTTGGTTTCGATGCGCCGGACGTCATCATGCGCGACATGATTGCGGCGCTGCCGACCTCCCAGGGCTACTCCACGTCAAAGGGCATTATCCCGGCGCGTCGCGCGATTGTGACGCGCTATGAACTGGAGGATTTCCCCAGCTTCGACGTCAATGACGTGTACCTGGGAAACGGCGTCTCCGAACTGATTTCGATGGTCACGCAGGCGCTGCTTGACGACGGCGATGAGGTTCTCATCCCCGCCCCTGACTACCCCCTGTGGACGGCGGCGACGTCGCTGGCGGGTGGCACGCCCGTACACTATTTGTGCGATGAGGAGGATGATTGGAATCCGTCCATTGAGGATATTCGCGCAAAAGTAACGGAGAAGACCAAGGCAATTGTGGTCATTAATCCGAATAACCCGACGGGTGCTGTGTACTCGCGTGAAACGCTGCAGAAAATCGTTGAGGTAGCACGCGAATACAATCTGCTGATTCTGGCGGATGAGATTTATGACCGCATTCTTTATGACGGCGCGAAGCACATTTCGATTGCCTCCCTGGCGCCGGACTTGCTGACGATCACGTTTAATGGCCTGTCGAAGGCCTACCGCGTGGCCGGCTACCGCGCCGGCTGGATGGTGCTGACGGGCCCGAAGTCCCATGCCCGCGGTTTCATTGAGGGTCTGGATTTGCTGGCGGGCACGCGCCTGTGCCCGAATGTACCGGCGCAGCACGCGATTCAGGTCGCACTTGGTGGGCGGCAGTCGATTTATGAGCTCACCGGTGAGGGTGGTCGCTTGCTCAAGCAGCGCAATGTCGCATACGAGAAGCTCAACGAGATTCCAGGCGTATCCGTGACGAAGCCGATGGGCGCGTTGTATTGCTTCCCGCGCTTGGATCCAGAGGTCTACGAGATCCACGATGACGCGAAGCTCATGCTCGACATCCTGCGCGCCGAGAAAATCCTCATGGTGCAGGGCACCGGCTTTAACTGGCCCACGCCGGATCACTTCCGCGTGGTCACGCTGCCGTGGGCTTCGCAGCTGGAGAACGCGATTGAGCGGCTCGGCAACTTCCTGGTGAGCTACCGCCAATAGCCCTGCTTTCCGCGATCGGGCGGGCGCAAAGAGACGCACTCGGCACAAAAGCGTGCGCGTCTCTCCTATCGGTCGGGCGGAGCGGGACTTCCCGGCTCAGAACGTGTGGATGTCGGAGATTCGGCCGGCTTTGCGGTCTGGGCACGACGGCTTGTGCTAGGCCCCGCAACGGTGCTTACTGTGTCTTGACGGTTTTCGTGAATACGCTGGGCGCGTGGTGCGCGGTGCGGATGTACCGGTTCCCGCGGATCGCGGGGGCCGGCTGGCACCCACTTAACTTTGCCGTTTTCCCGCACGATACGGCCACGGCCCGGGAGACCATTGATGGCGTTGTGATACTTGCACAGCGGGGTGAGGTTTTCGGGGTTTGTCTCGCCGCCGTTTCTCCATTCCTTGATGTGGTGTATCTGGCAATAATCAGCCCCACACAAGCAACGGCCCCAGGCACAGGTTGGTTGTTCCCCACTTGCCATGATGCGCTGCTTCTCCGAGGCAACCCGCTGGGTGCGGTGAAGTTCCACGGGGCCTTTGACACGGTCGACGAGCATGACGAGTCCTTCTTCGGCGAACTCGCGCTCGATAAGTTCTTTGCCCGTAATCTTGGCGCCGTTGGATAGCTGAATCACGATATCCCCAAGGTCAGGCGCCGCGGTATCAGCGCCAAGTGTCTCATGGTTGGTGGATTGGGTTGCAGATGACGCTGGCTGGCCGGAAAGAGGAGCGTTCGGGTCCGCAGAATCGGGGCGCGGCGTGGACGGGTCACCCAAGCGGCCCAAAATTCTGGCGTACTCGGGAAGCTCCATGACGGCGAGGGTCTGGGGAACGGGGCGGGCAAGGCGGCCCTCGTGAAACGCAGCCGTAAACGAGCCGACGGGATCGTCTTCATCAATGTTGGGACGCAGGTCCTCGATAAGCGCGGCCGGGGCGGTGAGCGTGAGCTTGGACAGCTCCTTACCCCGGCGAATTGTCACGCCAGGCTTCGGCGCGGGCGGCGGGTTGAGCTCGCGAAGGCGCTCGCGCGCATAGCGAGCCACGGCCTTCTCATCGCCAGAAATCCCGCACAGCTCAATGCGCAGATCCCATGCCTCGCGCTGTTTCTTCAGCCGCCCAGCGAAGCGCTCAATGAGCAGCAGGGTGGGCAGGTCGTGGCCATTATCGCGAGCCGCTGCAATAGCGCGCGCTTGTTTGCGGGTGAAGGAGGTGGAGGCAAAGTAGACGTCGAAAAGCGCCAGCAGAGAACGCGCCACGGACTCTGGACCCCACGCCCGCAGCTGCTCAAAGCTGAGCCCCGCAACGCCGGCGACGAGCTCGATGCCTGCCGCCTGGCTGCGTAGATGCGCTTCAACAAGGTTCATGCCAGCAACGCTAAACAACCCACCCGCGCCTCACAACGGCAAAGCCTCCAGCCTGTGGATAACTTGTTGGACGCATCAACATTAGTTTTCTTTTTCTTGATAACCATTCACAATAGTAGGCATGACTAATCCGTGGCGTACGGGACTTCTCGGTTTCCTGGTACTTGCAGCCCTCGCAACACTCACCGGCCTGCTTATTCTCCGCCCCACCAGCGCGCCGACGGAGCACACCAGCCCGGACTTCGACAAGACCTATGCCCTCAACCAGCCACAGGTAGAGGGCACGGTCGCGACTGTTGATAATCACCTGTGCAGCGACCCGCACACCGGGCGCGCTTTCGACGAGGCCCCGCTCATCCCGGCAGCAGGCGATGACACCTCGTGCACGCGCGCGCTCATCGAGCTGACCACCGGTCAGGATGCGGGCCGCAAGACACAGCTGGTGTTTTATGGAGTCGCCGGCGAGCCAACGCTAGCCGTGGGTGAGGACGTCATGCTCTCCCGCTCAGACGACGGCACCTATGCCTTCGCGGACTACCGCCGCGGCGGCAACCTCACTTTGTGGGCCATCATCGCCGCCATAATCATCATTGGTTTTGCCGCCTGGCACGGCCTGCGCGCGTTGCTCGGCCTGGGTATTAGCCTGGCCATCGTCTTGTTTTATCTCATCCCCTCCCTCGTGGAGGGCCACGCACCGCTACCCCTCGCGCTGGTCACGTGCGCGGCCATCATCTTCATCGTCGTCCCGCTTGTCCACGGCGTGAACTGGAAGTCCGCTTCGGCACTGGGCGGCGCACTGGTGGCGCTGGGTGTTGCGGGGGCGATCGGGTGGGCGTCGATAAGCAGCACAGCGCTTACTGGTGCCAGCTCAGAAGAAAACCTCAAGCTACTGCTGTACATGCCTGGCGTGCCCATTGTGGGCGTGCTGCTGTGCGGGTTCATCGTTGGCGCGCTAGGCAGCCTCAACGACATCGCGGTGGCGCAGGCCTCCACTGTGCGCGAGCTGCATGCCGCCGACCCCACGGCGGGACCTGGTCAACTCTTTGCCTCTGCCATGAAGGTGGGCCGCGACCACATCGCCTCCATGGTGTATACCATCGTGTTGACCTATACCGGCGCGGCGCTGCCGCTGCTCATGCTTATCACGGCGGCGCAGCGCCCGGTGGGCCAGATTCTATCCAGCGACCTTGTGGCTACCGAGGTCATGCGATCCCTGCTCGGCGCCATGGCGCTGACCTTGGCGGTGCCGCTGACCACGGCGATTGCGGCCTTTACGATGCCGGAAGGACGCGGCCGAGTGCTTCCACAGTCCAGCCGGCCGCGCGCCAAGCATCGACGTTGAGAACGTTGCGACCGTCGATGATATGACGGCGGGCCACGAGCTCGCCGGCCTCCGCTGGGTCGAGGTCGCGGAACTCCTGCCACTCGGTGGCAAGGATAACCAGCTCGGAATCCTTAAGAGCCGCGCTTGCCGACGCCACGTAATTCAACGTCGGGAACACCTTCTTCGCGTTCTCCATACCCTGCGGGTCATAAACCGTCACGGCGGCTCCCGCCAGGGAGAGCGAACCGGCCACGGAGAGGGCCGGCGAATCGCGGACGTCGTCCGAGTTGGGCTTGAAAGCACAGCCCAGCACGGTGACGCGGTGTCCCAAAAGAGAGCCGTTGAATGCCTGCTTGGCCAGGTCCACGACGCGGTCGCGGCGGCGCATGTTGATGGCATCGACCTCGCGCAGGAAGGTCAGGGCCTGGTCCGCACCGAGCTCACCAGCGCGCGCCATGAAGGCACGGATATCCTTGGGCAGGCAGCCGCCGCCGAAGCCCAAGCCCGCGCCGAGGAATTTGCGGCCGATGCGTTCGTCGTAGCCGATAGCATCGGCGAGCTTGACCACGTCGGCACCGGCAATCTCGCAGATTTCAGACACGGCGTTGATGAAGGAGATCTTGGTGGCCAGGAAGGCGTTGGCGGAGACCTTGACCAGCTCGGCAGTCTGCAGGTCCGTCACGATGAACGGGGTGTTCTGCGCCAGGGGCTGGGCATAGACCTCGCGGGCAACCTCTTCGGCGTTACTTACACCGTCGGCGAGCCCTGCCTCGCCGACGCCGAGGACGATGCGGTCCGGGGTGATGGTGTCCTTGACGGCGTAGCCCTCGCGGAGGAACTCCGGGTTCCAGGCAATCTCCACGCTGGTGCCCTCCGGGGCGAGTTCATCGGCCATTTTCTGCAGCTCCGCTGCGGTGCCCACTGGGACGGTGGACTTGCCGAAGATGATGTGCTCGCCCTTGAGACGCGGCACGAGCTCCGTGATGACGGACTTCACGTAGGTTAGGTCCGCTGCATAGGAGCCGTGTGCCTGCGGGGTTCCTACGCCGAGGAAGTGCAGGTTGGCGAATTCCGCGGCGTCGTCATAGCTGGTGGAAAAGCCCAGGCGGCCGGACTCGATGTTGCGCTCGAGCACCTCCGGAAGGCCGGGCTCATAGAACGGCACACGGCCGTTCTTGAGGGCTTCAATCTTGCTTTCATCAACATCTACGCCGAGCACCTCGTGGTCGAGTTCCGCCATGCAGGCAGCGTGCGTCGCACCCAGGTAGCCGGTACCAATCACAGTCATACGCATAACCGGGAATTTTAGGCGCGGTTGACCAGAAGCGCGCGGCGAGCACGAAAAGTTTAACGGAAGTTCAGATAGGACTTCGACGGCGTCGGCCCGCGCTGGCCCTGGTACTTCGACCCCAGTGCGCCGGAGCCATACGGGGCCTGCGCCGGCGAGGACATCTGGAAGATAGCCAGCTGGCCCACCTTCATCCCCGGCCACAAGGTAATGGGCAGGTTCGCGGTGTTAGACAACTCGAGCGTGATGTGTCCGGAGAAGCCCGGATCAATGAATCCGGCCGTCGAGTGCGTCAGCAGGCCCAGTCGCCCCAAGGAGGACTTGCCCTCCAAGCGTCCAGCCAAATTCGCGGGCAGGGTGAATTTCTCCAGCGTTGCACCAAGCACAAACTCACCCGGATGCAGCACGAAGGCATCCCCCTCAGCCACCTCTACCTCGCTGGTGAGGTCCGGCATCTCCTGCTTGGGGTCGATGTGCGTGTAACGCGAGTTATTAAACACGCGGAAGAACTTGTCTAGGCGCACATCGATTGAGGAAGGCTGGACCATCGCTGCGTCATAAGGCTCAATGCCCAAGGCATCAGGCCCCTCTGAGTCGATGGCGGCACGAATATCACGATCAGAAAGAAGCACGGCACACAGTCTACCTCTCCACTGGGCCTTTTATGGCCTCGGGCGGCGGCGGTGCTAAGCTTTACAACGATGCACAATCTGCATTGCGCCGACGTAGTTTAGTGGTAGAACATCAGCTTCCCAAGCTGAGAGTGCGGGTTCGATTCCCGTCGTCGGCTCCACGTATTTTCCCAGTTCATGGACTAATTTCATACCTACAGGATGGACCATGACAGCCCCTATCTTCACGCCCAAAACCACAGCGGAGCTTCGCGCTGAACGTGAGCATGTACTTCAAGATCTTGCGCCCCGCACAATCGATGAGCTCCGCGAACAGCGCGCGGTTGATCAAATTTTAGCCATCGACGAGGCCACTCTGAATCGGTATGAAGCCCTGTGCTTCGTTATCGGCGACTAGACAGACACGTTTTCTCTCAGAGCTACATCGTCCCTAGCCTGAGATTCAAAAATTACCCCCACGTCAATACCAGGGCGTGCGGTAACAAACCCCACAGGCAGGACACAATGGGCAAGCACGAACCAGCGGAAATCAGCGACGCACCCAAGAAGAAGGGCGTCAACCCCAACGCCATCATTGCGTTAATTCTGATCCTCGTCGGTCTCGGTGTCTTGCTCTACCCCGTCGTGGCCACGCAGTGGAACAACCACACCCAATCCCGCGCCGCCGAGGAATACGCCAAGCTGGAGAAGCAAGCCCCGCCAGAAGTACTGCACACCGCCTGGGAGGAGGCACAGGCCTACAACGCCCAGCTGGGCCAAATCAGTGTGGAAGACGCTTGGACCACCACCGATGACGAGAACTCTCCCGAGTACCAGCGCTACCGCCAATACCTGTCTGTGTTGTCAGAGACCGATGCCATGGGTCGCATCGTCATCCCCTCCATCAATTCCGATCTGCCCATTTATCACGGCACCTCAGAAAAGGCACTCTCCCGCGGCGCTGGCCACCTCTATGGCACGGACCTACCTGTCGGCGGCGTAGGTGACGGCGAGGGCCGGCACGCAGCACTTTCCGCTCACACGGGCCTACAAAACGCCACGCTGTGGGACAACCTGACCAAGGTCAAGAAGGGTGATGCTTTCTATATCGCCGCCGGCGGCGAGAAGCTCAAATACGAGGTGCACGATATTCGCGTCGTCGAGCCTGCAGACACCAGCTCGCTCCACCGTGAGCCTGGCCAGGACCTCGTTACGCTCATTACCTGCACCCCATACGGCGTAAATACCCACCGCTTGCTCGTCACCGGCCACCGAGTGCCGATGGATCCGGAAGATGAGGCTGCGTTCAACAGCTCGGGTGTTCACTGGCAGTGGTGGATGTGGGCCATCCTGGCTGCCGCTGCCATCATCGTGCTTCTGCTCATCTACTGGTGGCGCAAATATGTCAGCACCGCTAAGGATGCCGTGCTTGACGACGACCCGCAAGAATCCTAACCGCCAATGAAAATGCAATAAGGCCCGCCCTTCCCTGGAAGAGCGGGCCTTTTCTAAAAGTAACCGCAAGCGGTGGTTCTATACCCGGCGGCGTCGCAAAGCGAGGCACCCTGCCGCGACAATTGCGGCGCCAGCGAGAGCCCACAGGCCTACGCCCTCACCACCGGTCTTGGGCAGTGCACCCTTGGTGATGTCAGCGACCTGAAGGACGCCGATCTTCTTCACGCAATTGGCAGCGGTGTCGGACTCTGCGCACCTATTACTCGTGATCGCGGTCTTTCCGGAGAGCACCTTAATGACTGCATTGCCATTCTGATCCCACTCCGTCGAGAACTTGATTGGCGCGGGCAGCAGATTATAGCCGTTCGGCGCCTTCGTCTCGATAAGGTAGTACACGCCAGGAGCATCCAAGCCTTCGAGCTTCACGCGGCCTGTGGTGGTGGTCGTGGACTGCTTCACCACGGGGTTAGCATCAGTGTTGACGCTGCCATCTGTGTTTAGCTTCAGGTTACCGTCAGCGTCAGCGCGGTGAACAGTGAACTGCGCGCCGCCAAGCAACCCGTCGGTTTGGATCTCGTCCGGGTTGTCCGGGTTATAGCTCGCCTTTTCGAGCAGGACGTCCATCGTTTCCTTGGTCTCCAGCGGGATACAGTCAGTATCCTTCCAGCCGCCCATTTCTGCCTCGTTCATGAGTCCAAAGTTGGGCTCGTGCAGGCCATCCTTGATGTAGCAGCGGGTGTTTCCTGCAGGTTGGCTCGGGTACCCGGCGGGTACAGAGGTGCTGTCCAGTTTTGAACGATCCAGCTTGAAACGCACCGTTATCTCATAGACGTGCTGCCCAGTGCTTCCTTCAACACCCTTGGGTTTAATGATCTTCGGAGTGTCATTCTTGTTGAGCTCAAAGGGGCCGGCACCTTGGTACGCACGCGGCTGGCTGGTCTTGTTGAACTCGTCCTTGAAGATCACAGTGGCCCCAGTAACCGTGGCAGCACCAACAAACCTCGGGGTGTCCGTGAGCTTGCCGTAGATCACGTCGTTGGTGTCGAAGCCAGGTGCGTCCGGTGCCTCAACTACGACGTTGTACTTCGCGGTATATTCATTCGCTGCACCAGGAACAGGTTGCGGTGTGCTGTCGACAGCAACCTTATTGAAACAGGCTTCAGTAGCGACGTTGTCATCTTCAGCCGGGCTCGACTCCCCGTCCGTGGCCTGGAAAGCAACCTTGTTCGGACTACACACCGTCTTGAGGTTGCCGTCCTCATCCTTACGAACTGGAGCGGAGACAACGAACTCTACCTTCGCGTGGCCAGGAAGGGTACCAACGTAGCCCATCATGTACCGAGACTCACCAGCTGTAGCTGACGGCAGGGTCATTCCGGCATAAATACCGGTTCCCGGCGCAATCTGGTCAGGTCCTGGCATATGACCGTTAACCTGGGTAGATCCTGCTCCAAATCCCTCGAATTCCGCAGTTGGACCGGAAGCGTTCACACCATAGTGAGTATCCGTTGGTAGGTACTCCCAGAATGTGCCGCCCGAACTGGTGTTATCCGTGGTGTTTTCCACGGAGATGGTCCAGAAAGTACGCACCTCGCCGTTTACCACCTTGGTCTCCGAGCGTTGCTTCTTCACCGCAATGTTTGATTGCAGCCCTGGCGGTGGCGGAACTAGGTCGGAGGCCGCGTCCGTGTTAAATGAAGCAGGCAGGTTGTTCATTATGTTGACCAGCTCGAACGTCGGACTACCGGAATCCGGATTACTGATTTTCAACTCAAAGCCCAGCTGATTCGCATTCGCACTACCCGAGCCAAAGCCCAGGTTTCCATTGGAGTAGGTCCACGCCTTGCCCCAAGAAGCAGAGGGGTTCGAGATCGTGCGCCCATCGAAGGTCTTGATGCCGGTGAGATCCCAGGTCCTGATGTCGCCGGTCTGTGTGTCAATGCGTTCAAGGATAAGCTTGTCGCCTGCCTGAGCCTTACTCTGGAAACCCCACATATACTTCTGGGCTTGCGGGAGCACCGCCCAGTCCTCCGAAAAAGACCGCTGGTTTCCGAACACACGTTCAGCAGTGACTTTGTCGACGTCAACCTTATAAAGGTGCCGAGTACCAGAGGTAGACGTATTGCCCACGAAGAATCCCTCGCTGGTGTACACGCCAGCGTTGAGGACATCCCGGTCGCCGCTCGTTTCAAACGGGGTACCGGTACTTCCGGCCTTTAAAATAGGCCCAAGATTATATACTTCACCGGTTGCCGGATTGATCTGAAGGAGATTTCCTGCCGGGTAGCAAGGATCACCATTTCGGCCGCGACTCTGGCTCACCGCATAGAGCCAGTTATCACTCGAATCAAAGGCTAGAGCATTGTACACCCAGGGAGTGGACTCTCCCACCTGGCGAAAGTCTCGGCCTTGGTTGACTTGACGGCTCAGAATGGAAGTGTCTCGGCGAAGATCCTTAGGTTCACTGGTTACAACGTAGACAGGGCTACCGTCGGCAAATTCAGCTGGGGTGAGATCGCGCTTTGGCTGTCTGCTTGTGACCGGATCTTGGCACTCCTCTTTCGCAGGAACGGTGAAGGAAGCTGTAAACACTGTATTGGCTGGCCCGCGGTGAACACCCTTAAACTGAATCTGTGCGGTGCCACCAATAGTAATCTGCGGCAGGGTGACTTGGTATTCCTTGGCGCTAATCCTTTTGTAGGTCACCTTCGCCTCATACCAACCTCCGTTGGCACCGGTGTAATAGATCGTCAGGTCATCAGGGTTAGTCGATAAATAACTGTTAACGCTGGATTTGAGGGTAACCACCGTGCCTTGCGGAATGGACAGCTGGCCGCCAAAAAGCTCACCGTCCGGAATCTTAAAGTTCGGGATATAGCGGCTTCCCTTGAGCACGTATCCATCGTTTACCATCGTGATGGTGCGGTCGCCTGCAGCGTACGGGGTAATGTTCGGCGCCGCCATCAGACGGGCTGGGGCCGCGTCAACGTCAGCAATATCAAGCGGCTCAGTCACCTCCGAAGGGGCTTCTAAGGCTTCGCTGGATTCAGGTGATGACGTGCTGGTAGTCTCCTCGGCTACTCCACGCACATCAACGGACATTCCACGAAGATCGGATTCCTCTGCGATCGCCGGAGTCGTCAGTGAGAAAGCTGCGCCTGCGGGCACATCGACGTTGAGTCCGGTGACGCGGAAAGCTACTGCATTGCTCGTCGTATCTACAACGAGGTTGTCGCCTTCGCGAACGGGGATCTCCTCACCGTCGATTGTCAGCGTGAATGCCGCGCCTTCGAATTCAAGCTGCGAAACCTTGGCACTGAACTCCAGCTCCTCCACCGTTCCGCCATCGACGAAACGGCCTTCAAATGTAGCGCTGTCGCCAGCGGGAATGCTCAGCTGGTCTGCGGAATCAAGCTCGGCACGCAACGCTGTGGTTTGTGCCTCGGCGACAGCGCCAACGAAACCTGGAAGAGCAGCCGGCGCAGCGACGCTAAAAACTAGGGCCAGCACTGCAGCGAACGCCCCTACGACGCGCCAGCGATACGCTACCGGCTCGACCAGATGAGAATCTGTCCAGGACATTAGCGTCCCTCGCTTTCTGAATTCTTCCTACGGCTAAAGGCAATCATTACGAAACCAGTGGCGATCAACGCCAACGCTGCGGCAACCACGCCGAGTACCTGTGCACCGGTCATCGCCAATGAGCCACCATTGCCTGACGGCACTGCTGGGGTTGAGGTCTTACCGGCACTTGGAGTTCCCGGTGGCGTTGTCTCGGGTTGGTGCGGCGGCTTGCCTGGTTTAGTCGGTGGATAGTTCGGAGGTGTTTGCGGGGTATCCGGGTGTGACGGCGGAGCGCTCGGAGTAGATGACGACGTGGTTGGCGTCGGCGTTTCACCCGGTTTGTGGGTCTTAGCCACGATTACTCCTGGTACCGGATTCGGGTTATCCACCACGGTGTGGAACGGAACCGCCAGCACAAACGGGTTGATCTCTCGGTAGGAATCATCCGGCGCTGTAGACGTCACCACATAGAAGCCATTAGCTAGACCATCAAACGTCACCTCGCCATTGGCATTGGTGACCAGATCCACGTGCACATCGGTGCGCCAATCACGAACCTCGTCGAGATTCGCGTTCCGTACGCGGGCTGCGTCGTCAGCGTTGGTCGGGTCCAAGCCGGCAAGCCGGGCCAGATGTATCGTGACTCCCTGAATCTTTCCTGAAGGTGCCTGACCATCATCATCCGGATTGCCCTGCGTGAGCCGAACAGTCACCGTATCCGAGTCCACGGTCTGCTCCGCACCAGTAGTCTGCTGCCCGGCAACCTGTACCGCTTCCGCAGCAACCATGCCCGGCCCAGCAAATGCAATTGCACACGCTACTCCGACGGCAACCGTTTGGGCCGACCATGCATTTGTCAACCTCTTCATCGCCTTACTCCCGCACGCTACTTTCTTTATTAATAACTTCTTGTGCTCCGGCAGCCGCCTGGTGCCGTCGCAGCCACCACACCAGCCAGCAACCAATGACAATCACTGCAGCCAACAGTACGTACATCCACCATTGCCAACCCGGGCCGTGGGAGCCATCAAATACCGACTCTTCCCCCGGCTCCATGGGAACCTGATGTCCACGTACCAACAAGCGATGTGTGTTGATCCCGTACGGGGTACACGTAATCAGCGTGACGTAATCCTGATCGGCGACTGGCCGTAGGCCATCAACTTCACTCGGCAGAACCACTTGAATGCTGTCGACGACGTACTTCAATTTGTGGCCAGCAACCTGGATGTAGAACACATCTCCCTCGGTGGCAGAGTCGAGGTGATCAAACATCGTCGAATTCGCTAGGCCCGTGTGCCCTGTGATGACGGAATGGGTTGCTGGACCGCCTACTGGCAAATCAGAACCATATAAATGTCCTAGTCCACGCTGCAGTGTCTTATCCGCGGTGCCATGAAACACCGGCAGATCGACGTCTATTGCTGGAAACACGAGGCGAGCCATCGCTTCGGTCTCACCCAACTGTTCCAGGTAAGCCTCATAATCGGGATTATCTACACCGATACGGTTCAGCCACGGATCCAAGATCGGACCCGACGTATGCTCCTCGTTGTATGCATGTGCAGCATCCCACACCGAATCCTGCACCTGCGCCGGTGTCTCTTTATCCAGTCGCGCATATTCCTGCGCCACTCTTGAGGCGTTCCAATTGTTCCATGCGGTCGAGACCACTGGGTATAGCATCACCAACAACCCAACGACAACGATTACCGCCGGAAGGACTAGGCCTCCACGGCGCCTGTGCCGTCGGCCTGCATTTTGGCCTACCACCGTAGTCAACGACCCGCACCACCCAAAACAATGCCCCACGCGCTAGCGCAGCGCGACCGGGATTACAACGAAAGAGAATGAAGGGGACTGAAGTCTATACCTAGCCCAGTCCCCTCACTGGGTCGAGCACCATATTTTGATTACCCGACCCGCAGCGCCGACCATCATGGACAGTCTGCGCCACCGGAACTACGCCCGGCTATTAGTTGCGCGCGGTACGACGAGCGAACCAAGCACCAGCAGCAACAATTGCTGCGCCAATAGCAGCCAGGATGCCCACACCGGCGCCACCGGTCATCGGCAGGTTCGGAGTGTCCTGCTTAATGTTGTCAATCTCGGACACGAGGGTAATCTTGTCGTCACCGTTCAGTTCACCAGTCTTCGCGATGTTGTCGCGGGTGAAGTCAATCTCAGTAACGTTTTTCTTCGGCAGCGCATAGCCGGCCGGAGCCTTGGTCTCCTTCAGGCAGAACTTCTTGGTTGCCGGAGCAACCTCCTTGTTGTCCTCGAAGTCGGTGACATGCAAACCATCGATGGTGATGGTGCCATCCTCACCAGTGGTCCACTTGTTCGCACCGTTAACCGTCAGCGGGTTCTCGAGCTTATCCTGCGCGGAGGCACATCGGTAGAGCTCGAACTCCGCACCTTGCAGGACCTTGCCGACTTCCTTGCCATCCTTCTTCACAACCTTGAGCTTGCCGTGATAGGTCACGACCTCGTTGGTCTTGTTTTTGACCTCATTGCCGGTGTTCGGGTTGTTGAAGATGACGTCAGCCTGGTTCTTCAGCTCAGTGGTGGCACCGACTTCTTTGCGCTTGACGTCGAAAGTCAGGGACAACTTGTCACCGGAGTTGACCTTAGCCAGGCCCTGCTCGGTCAGGGTGACGACGAGCTTGTTACCGTTTTCTGCGGGGTTGTTAACGGTGTAGTCACCGGTCTCAAGAACGGTGTCGCCGGCCTTGACCTCAGTGACCTTCTGGAAGTCAAGGCGCTTGTCCAACTGATCCTCGAAGCGGAAGGCAGTCAGGCTCTTGCCTTCGCCCCACGTCGGAGCGTCGGCGTTAATGGTGTAGGTGTATGCGTCCTGGATGTTCTTATCCGCATCCTTGACGGTCTTTTCAGTCTTGGTCTCAGTGTTCTTCGGGTAGGCCACTACGTCGTAGTTCCAGGCATCGGAAGCCTCATTGACCATCGGCACCGACACGATGAACGGAGCACCAGCAACGATACCAGCCGGGGCCTTCGTCTCTTCTACCAAGTAGATGCCCAAAGGCAGATCAGTGAAGGATGCTTTGCCGTCAGCACCGGTGGTTACCTCCTTGGTGTCCTTGCTTTTATTGGCGTCCGTGACGTCAGCAGCCGACTTCGGGAACTTCGCCCAATCACCGTTCTGCAGGTCGTAATCAAGCTTGGTGATCTTGTAGGTCACACCAGACAGTGCCTCACCCGGGACGCCCGCCATTTCCTTACCAGTGGCCCGATTAGCGGTTTCGGCGCCCTTCTTCTTGTAGAGGGTGATCGAGCCCTTCTTAGTGAAATCGATGTTTGCCTTGTTCACGGCCCCCTGCTCAGCGCCAGGGTTCTCCTGGGCCAGTGCACCCGGAGCGGAAACGCCCAAAGCGAGTCCGGCGATAGCAGCGAAGGCAACTGAACGAGCGGTACGAGAGATCTTGTTCACGGAAACTGGTCCTTTACACGAGTTCTGAAATGAGACACCACGTCTCATTAGCTGTGTGCAATCCATTCCCCACGGTTCACGCACCATGACCTGACCCGTTGCTAAGATTCTTTCGCCTGCCGAGAGCAGTTTTCAGGTGGAAACGCCTACGCAGGCCCCAGACTTAACTTACGATGGCCTGTGGATTACATAACTAGATTCTATACCCAGCACCTGAGGAAAAGTCCCCGACTAAAGCTCCCCCCCCCCCAGAAATTCAGCCAGATCGCTCAAGGTTCCGCCTCATCCACACTAGCGTGAATACCTCTTTCGCAGGTCAACAACCGTTTTTGAAATCTCATATAGGTTCGCGTGTAATTGAACACATTACCCGCTTAAGAGGGTAAACCTATTCGATTTTACACCCGCCACATAGCAACCCCATCACACAGAAGAATGGCTTTCTGGAGAGCACCCTCCAGCGACAGTAAAATAACCATTAATACTGCCAATATCAGCAGACAATCCAGAACTTTCAGCATCCCGACAAAAGGAAGTATCGCCAAGAAGGCCCAGGGGTATTCCGAAACCATTCAGATCCTCAGTTTTCAACAAGCCACACGACTGAAAGTTAATAGCGTTAAGATTCTCTGGAGCAGCTCTCTACGAAGCGTCAGCCTCGGATGCTGCGCGAAGCAGCGCAGCATAGGCACCACCGCGGGCCAGCAGCTCAGCATGGGTGCCGCGCTCGACCACTTCGCCGGCATCGAGGACGACGATCTGCTCCGCATCGCGGATGGTGGACAGGCGGTGCGCGATGACCAGGCGGGTGGCGTCCGCTCCAAGGACCGCCTCCTGGATGGCGCGCTCCGTCTCGTTGTCGAGGGCGGAGGTGGCCTCATCCAAGATGAGCACCCGTGGTTGGCGCAGCAACGTGCGGGCAAGCGAAAGGCGCTGCTGCTCACCGCCGGAGAAGCGGTAGCCGCGCGAGCCCACCACTGTGTCCAGACCTTCCGGCAGCGCGGCGATGACCTCGTCCACGCGCGCGGCGTTAAGCGCCGCCCACATCTGTTCCTCACTCGCATTCGGCTGCGCGAAGAGGAGGTTCTCCCGCACCGTGCCGTGAATCAGGTAGGTCTCCTGGGAGACCACGCCAATGACCTCCGCGCGCTGCTCAGGTGGAATATCGCGCAGGTCGACCCCGCCCAGGTGCACGGTGCCTTCGGTCGGATCGGCAAGGCGCGCAAAAAGTGCGGCCACCGTGGACTTGCCGGACCCGGTATGCCCCACTAGCGCGGTGGTGGTGTGGGCGGGGATGGAAAGGGAGACGTCGGAAAGCGCGTCGGTGTCGGTGCCGGGGTAGCGGTAGGAGACGTGCTGGAGGGTGAGGGAGGCGTCGGCAAGCTGGGCGGGCTGGGTGGCCTCGGTGAGTTCGGGCTCCAGGTCCAGGTACTCGAAGATGCGGCTAAACAGCGCCATCGACGCCACCCACTGCGCGCCCACGTTGAGCAGGCCGGTAATGGGACGGAAGATCTGGGTCTGCAGGGTGGAAAAGGCGATGAGCGTGCCAATCGTAATGCCCGGGCGCAAGCCGGCCGCCAGGTAAATCAGGGCCGGCATCACGCCGAAGATGATTTGCGTCAGCGCCATGCGCCAGCGCCCGGCCAACTGCGATTCCAGCTCCAAACGGATGAGGGAGCGCGAGGTCTTCTCAAACGCGCCATAGACCCGCTCCTGCGCGCCCAGCGTGGCCGCCAGTCGCATGCCGGAGACCGACAGGTTCTCCGAAATGGTCTGCTGCAGCGTCGCCTGCGCGCGGCTGTTTTTCTCCATGAGGCTGCGGCGCAGAACGGCGGCGCGGCGGGTCAGCCACACTGCAGGCGGCAGTACCACCAGGGACAAAAGCGAGAGGGTAGGCGAAAGCGCCACCATCGCCACCAACGTAGCCACAGTCATGGTGAGGTTGCTGGCCACGGATGTCGCGGTTGTGGTCACCATGCCGCGCATCGCCGCGATGTCATTGGTCAGGCGCGACTGAATCTCACCGCCGCGGTTATTGGTAAAGAACTGCAGCGACTGGCGCTGCAGGTTGGCAAAGACCTGCGTGCGCAGCTCGTGCATGATGGTGTGCCCCACCCGCGCCGACAGAAAGGACTGGATAACGCCGATGGCCTGGGAGACCACGGTGATGGCCAGCATGCCGCCCACCAGCCACAACAGCAGTGCGGTGTCGTGGTTGGGAATGGCCTCGTCCACGGTGCGGCGCACCAAGAAAGGCTGCACCACCGTCAGCCCAGACGTCGCGATGATGAGCGCTACCACCACAAGCAGCGTGCCGCGGTGGGCTGCGAAAAGGCCGGCGACGCGACCAAACTTCACTGGGTGCTGGGCCAGCTGATCGACGTCCGCCGGGTCCTTCACCGCGGTGTGCATCGGCCGGGTCATGGCTTAACCGCAGGTAACGATGGGCTGCGGGTCATAGACCGTGGTGGTGGTCTCCCGGGAAATCTCTTTGCCGGAAAGATCCTTAATAATGCGCGTATCGGAGGTGGTAAAGCCCGGCGCGCCGGACGACGGCGAGCAATCCTCGCTCACCGATTTCCGCTGCGGCTCGGTCTTGGCCCAGCGCCCATTGTTGACGGACTCCACGTCCACCGTCTTCACGCCCTTGAAGCGCACGGTGATCTCGTTGCCAAAGCTGGTCTCGATGCGCACCGGGTGGTTGGATGTGTTCTTAAACTGCAGGTCAATCGCACCCTCATACACGGTGGCCTCACGGCCCGCCGGATAGCGCGAGATGTAATAGGAGTGCGGGGTGTGCGCCACGTCTTCCATGCCCGCGAAGTAGGCCGCGTTGTACAAGGTGGTGGCGAACTGGGAAATGCCGCCGCCCACGGCCTTGCCGGCGTGACCATCGATGATGATGCCGGATTCCACGTAGCCCTGCGCGGTACCGCGCGGGCCGGTGTAGCCGTTGAGGGAGAAGGTCTCGCCCGGGTTAACCACGGCACCGTTGACCTGCTGGGCTACCAGCCGGATGTTGGTACCGGATGCCCCGGAGAAACCACCGGTGGAGAACTCGGATACGGTGTCATCGAAGGTAGCCTTCTCCGCCATCTCCGTGGTGAATTCCGCGGGGTCCGGCTTGTAGTCGGCGTCCCATTCGCGGTCATCCTCACTGCTGACACGATCCTCGAAGCCCTCGAGGGTCTTCTCCCAGTCGATGATGGAGCCATCCACCGAGGGCGTGATCTGCTTGTCGTTGCCGCTGAAGGAAATTTTGGCGTTGGTGCCGGGCACCTCGGAGCCTTGCATGCGCTCTTGGAAAAGCTCGCGCGCGCGGTTCTTATCCACCTTGAGGCGTAGCTCGCCATCCTCCGCGGCGATGGAGACGAACTGGGAAATCTCCGGCTTGCGCAAGGTGCCGGTGGTGTTGTTCTCGCCCTTCAGCGTGAGCGGGTTATCCAGCGCGCGGGCGGCATCCCCGGTGCGCATGGCCTCAATCGCCTCATCATTAATCTGAGGCTCCACCACCATCGGCTCGACGTCGACGCCCTCGGGGTCGAGCCAGTGCTTCACGACGCCCTCGTGCAGCACTCCCTCTTCCACCGCCTGGCCGAGCTTGGGTTTGGTCTCTTTGAGGGAGCCGTCGATAAGCTCCAAGTTTCCGTCTTCCGGCTCGATCTTCAGCTCGTTGCCCACGCGCTCGAGTTGGCCGGAGAGCTGGTTCTCATCGATGTCCACAGCCACAGGGATTTCCTGGGTGGGCTTAATGAAGCTGTACAGGCGCGAGAGGGGGTTCAGGGAAGCGTCGGGAATGCCGTCGACGGCTTTCTGATAATTCAGGCTCAGGCCGGAGTCCTGGGGGATAAGCTGCGAGCTTTTCTCCCCGGCGCGGATATCCACGGGCTGGGCCGCGACGTCCCCGAGTTCCTGCTCCAGCTTCTCCACCGCAGCGGTGCGCTCCATGCGGGAGATGTCCACGCCGCCGACCGACGTCGCGCGCGGGACCTTGTGCTGGTTAGCCATGACGTCCCACGCATAGGCGATGCCGGCGATGAGTATCAGGCCGACGAGCACGCCAAGGGTCACCTGGAGCCCCTTGCGTCGCTGTTGGCTGTGTCCGATTGCCTTTTTCACGTGTACGAGATTAACGGCTGCCAGCTAGTTTTTACTAGTCGCCCTCTTGCTGGGCCACCACGTCGGCGGCCGCGTCGATGACCGCGTTGATGTCATCGTCGGTGGACCACAGCGGCATATCGGCCCCGGCGGTGAGGGCTGCGGCCACGGCCTCCGGCACGCTGAAGTTCTCCGAGATGGAGGCCATCCCTCCCAGGTCATCGGTGTAAATCGTGCCCTCGAAACCCAGTTCCTCGCGGGCCAGCTGGTAAGCCCGCGGGTTGAGGGAGGCGGGCTCGTCCCCTAACCCAGGCACCACGAGGTGGCCCATCATGAGGGCCGCTTCCGGGGCTTGCGGGATTGCCGTGTGGAAAGGCACGAACTCGTGTCCGTACAGTTCTTCCAGCGGCGGGGTAACGGCCTCACCCAGGTGTGTGTCCCCGGAGGCACGCCCGTGGCCCGGGAAGTGCTTGAACACGGCCTTCACGCCGGCGGCCTGCAACCCGCGGGCAAAGGCCGCGCCATATTCGCCGGCGGCCTGTGGGTCGGTGGAGAAGGCGCGGTCGCCGACGACCTCCAGGTCTCCCCCATCCACATCGAGCACGGGGGCGAAGTCCACCGTCACGCCGTGGGAACGCAGGCTCTGTCCAATCTCCGTGGCCAGGGCCTCGACCTCCTCCGGGCTATGGCCTTCCGCCATGGCCTGCGGGGAGGGGTAGTCGCCCAAGATTTCGGAGAAGCGCTGCACACGCCCGCCCTCGAAGTCGATGGAGACCTCGAAGTCGCGGCCCATCTCCTCGCGCAGGGCGTTCACTCCCCGCGGGCCATCGCTCAGCAGCTCCGGGTCGGCCCAGCTCGGGATGAAGAGTCCACCCACGCCGGCCTCCAGCTTCGCGCGCGCATCGTCATAGTTCAGCGCAGGCGGCATGAGCTTGGCGGCGGCACGGGCGCGGACATCCTCGGGCGCGGCTTCCTGTGGTGTCGCGTCACCCGACGCGGCGCTCGGGGCCGCGGCGCTGGATTCGGCAGGCGGGGCGTCGGAAAGCTCAGGCTCCGTACTGCACGCGCTCAGCGCGCAGGTTGCGCTCAACAGGAGGGCGGGCATTACTTTTTTCATGCACACCAGTGTGCCTGAAGCACCCGCGCGGGCAACAACCGGTTGTTAGGATGGTCACATGAATAACGGAGAGACCATGCTCATTGCCTATGACGGCTCCGACCGCGCCGACCGCGCCCTCGAGTACGCCGCGCGGCTCCTGCGCCCCACCGACGTCGAAATCCTCACCGCCTGGGAGCCGTCCGCACGCCAGGCCGCCCGCGCGGTCAGCCGCACCGGGCTGCACCAATCCACGGTCTCACCGGACAGCGTGGAGGATGACCCGGCCTATGAAGAGGCCCTCGCCATCTGCCACCGCGGTATTGCCAAGGCCGAGTCTCTTGGCCTGCGCGGCCATGCCCACCTGGTGGAATCGGTGACGACGATTCAGAGCGCGATTGTTGACGCCGCCCACGAACTCGACATCGACGTCATCGTCACCGGAACCCGCGCGCTCACGGGCTTCCGCTCACTGTGGAATAACTCCACTGCGGAGTACATCGTGCGCAACGCGGGCCTGCCGGTGTTCATCGTTCCGCCGGAGAACGATGAAGAGGACGACGACGCCGCGGAGAGCCACTCCTAAAAGGCGGCATCGAGCTGCTAGAATCTGGCGCCATGGCATTCGACAGCGATTCACTCAACAAGCGCACCCTGGGCCCGGCCCTGGGCAGCGCGGTCGTTGGCGTAGCGCTGGGGGTCGTGACCATCCTGGGCATCGCGCAGTTCTCGCAGGCAGATGCCGTGCCGAACGATAATTCCGTCAAGGCCTCCGACGCCGTGATGGGCGGGCCGGAGTACGGCTCCCGCAAGTAGCGTGCGCGCACGTATCGGGGGGCTTTTCTTTTTAGCCCTCGTGGTTCTGGTGCAGCCGTGGGGGCTGACCGCTGCTGATACCAAGCACGATCTGGTGGCCAACCCCGCGCATTTCTTGCGCTGCGCGCTGCATGCTTATACCGATACTTTCACGCTGGGCCAGTTGCAGAACCAGGCCTATGGCTACTTGTTCCCGCAGGGTTTGTTTTTCCTGCTGGCGGACCCACTGCCGGATTGGATAGCGCAACGTGCGTGGTGGTTCCTGGTCTTAGCGGTGGGCTTTCTGGGCTTCTTCCGCGTTGTCCGGACAGTGCTTCCCACCGCGCCGGGCTATGCCGCGCTGATGGGCAGTCTGCTCTATGCGCTCTCCCCGCGCACGCTGACCACGCTGGGTGCGATTTCCTCGGAGACCTGGCCGGTCATGCTCGCGCCCTGGGTGCTGCTTCCCTTCCTGCGGCCGGGCCGGCTGTGCTGGCGGGATGCCGCGCCCTCGGTAGTGGCGGTGGCCTGCATGGGCGCGGTCAACGCCACGGCCACGCTAGCGGCCTGCCTGCCGGCGGGTGTGATTCTGCTGTGGCGGCGCGCGGGCAAGGCCGGCCTGGTGTGGTTGGCCGGATGCGCTGCAGTGTCCGCGTGGTGGATTACCCCGCTGCTCATCCTGGGCCGCTATGCCCCGCCTTTTACGGAATTCATCGAGTCCGCCGGCGTGACCACGCGCTGGCTCAACCTGGCGGAAATCCTGCGCGGCACCACGAGTTGGGCGCCGTTTGTGGATACCGAGCGCGTCGCCGGCAACGAGCTGGCCACCGAGCCGGTCTTCGTGCTTGTCACCGTGGCCGTGGCCGCCCTGGGTCTTATGGGCCTGGCCCGGCTGCCGCGCGAGTGGGCCTTCATGCTGTTAGTGGGCGTGGCCGTACTGGGCACGCATGCCGCGTGGTACCTCGACGCGCTCGATGGCCCGCTGGCCGCGCTGCGCAACGTGCATAAATTCGACCCGCTGGTGCGCATCCCACTGGTACTCGGCGTGGCCGCGATTGCTGCCAGGGTGAGGCTGCCGCGTTCGGTGGACTTGGGGCGTCGTGAAGCAGCGGGCCTTCTGGTGTGCCTCGTGGTGATGGGTGCGACTGCTCCCGCGTGGACAGGCAGGCTGTTGCCCAAGGGCGCGTACGAGGAGGTCCCGGCCTATTGGCACGAGGCCGCCTCCTTCATGAACAGCCTGGATACGCGCGTGCTCATCTACCCACCGGCCTCCTTTGCGCGGCAGGACTGGGGCTGGACGCGCGATGAGCCGGCGCAGCCGCTTCTCGACGTCCCCTGGGCCGTCCGCGACGCCGTCCCCCTCATCCCGCCCGAGGCCATCCGTGGTCTGGACGGTGCGATGGCACAGATTTCCCGCGACCCTGCCACCGCACCCGTGGTGTTGCAGCGCCTTGGGTTCGGGGCAGTTGCGGTGCGCCACGACCTGACTTCTGGTTCTGCAACCCATATTCCGGGCGAGGTCCACACCTTCGGGGAGGTCGACGTCGTCGTCTTCGACCGCGACCTCTCCATGAACTTGGCGCCTGCGGATCCGCCGCGCGTGGCGGGCGGCGGCGAGTCGCTCGCGCTCCTCTCCGGCCCTCACGAGCTCGTCTCCTCCGACGCGGACATCGTCACCGATACGCCTGCGCTGCGCGACCGCAACTACGGCACGCTTTCCGGCCCGGTCTCCGCGCCGCTGGCCCCTGATGACCCTTCCACCGTGCGCAATCGACTGCGCGATTACCCCTCCGCTGGCCCGCTGACCCAGGTGGTGGAGCACGATGGTCGCGTCACCGCGTCCTCCTCTGCCGCGGATGCTTCTGCCTTCGGCGGGGCGAACCCGGCGCGTTCTCTTACAGCGGCCGTCGACGACGAGAACTCCACCGCGTGGTGGCCCGCGCCCGGCGATTCCGGTTGGCTGGAGCTGCACTCCGATTCCACGTGGACCTCGCCCACGCTGCGGCTGATGACCACCGGCACGACTGAGGTCACCATCCACAACGGCGACTCCAAGGTGACGGTCACCATGGAGGCCTACCGCGCCCGCGATATCCGCGTGCCCGGCGCGAAAGCCTCCACCATCCGCATCGAGCCGCAGCACCGCACCGGAATTGCGGAGGCCTCCATCGTGGATCAGCCCACCCCGCGGCGCATCGTCACCGTGCCCGATACCTCGCCCGATGCCGAGCAGTTCCTCTTCCAGCAGGACAACGAGCACATCCTCATCCGCTCCTTTACTACCCCGCGCGACATGACGGTGCGGGTCTCCGGTGAGAAGACAGTGCTTATCGACGGCTCCCCCCACGCCCCCAACTCCACCCTCAACCTGCCCGCCGGTCAGCACCTCCTGCGCACCACCGGCGACTGGGCGGCGCTGACCGATACCGCATCCTCCCTGCCCGCGCCCCTTCCCGCTTCCTCTGACCGCTCTTCAGCCGCAGCCGGGTCTTCCGCCGGCTCAGCCGCCACATCCGGTGCTGACCACGGCTATACCCCGCTCGCTGCCGGTGAGACCATCGAGCCCGCCGACCACGACCGCCTCCTCATCACCGGCCGTGCCTTCAACGAAGGCCTGCGCGGCGAGCTGCGCTCCCCCAGCACAGCTGCGGTCTCGACGCCAGGTTCAGCACAAGACTCAGCGCCGGACTCAACGCCTGCCTCCAGCTCGGAACCACTGCCCCTCGAACCGCGCTCCATCGATGCCGACACGCAGGCCTTCCTCATTCCCGCCGGTGCCGGCGGCACCTTCCACATGTCTTTTGCTGCCGACCGCGCCTATCGCGTCGGCTTGGGCCTCGGCGGCGCGCTCGCCGCGCTGACCACCGCGCTGTGCCTGCTCCTCATGGCCCGCGGTCCGCGCCCTCACCCCGCTTCCCCCGCCTCGCCTTATGCTTCCGCCTCCGCTGCTTCCCAAACGCTCTCGCCCGCCCGTGTTGCCCACTCGTCTAGCTCGGCGCGTGTCCTTCTAGCCCTGCTCATCGCGGCAACGATGGCGCTCGTCGCGGGCCTGCCCGGTGTTGCCGCCGCTGCCGCGGCGTGGGCCATCACCCGCTGGACCACGTTGCGCTCCGACTACTTGGCGGGCGCGCTGACCCTGGCCGCGGGCGCGATGCTCGCCCGCGCACCCTGGCCCACGGACGGCTACGCCGGCGACTCGCTGCTCGTGCAACTGCTCTGCGCCGCGGCCATCACGTGTGCCTGCCTCCCATCCCGCCGCACGTCCTAAGTACCCGGCCCCGCCCCAGATGGTTTCCCTCAAAAGGTACTAGTCAAAAGGTGTCTTTGGGGGCAGGGAAACCATCTGCGGCGATGTAAAAGGTTTGTTTGGGGTCAAGTAAACCGTTTGACTAATGCCTTCTGGAAAATGCCATGTGTGAAGTGCCGTCTACGGCCCCGCCGAACCGGCGGAATCAGTAAAACCGGCGGCGTTGGCAAGGGATCCGGTACCGCCAGAGCTCGCGGAATCGGCGGCGAGGCGCGGCAGCGAACGCGGAATGGTGATGCGGCCGCGGGCGAAGGAGCGGATGAGGTCGCGGCCGGGGACCTCGACAAGCGCGTAGGTCGCAGCAGAAAGCACACAGCTAACGACCACCGTGAAGACCAACACCACCGCGAAATCCCCGGCAGAGCCGGAGAAAGCAGACACGCCCAACAGCGGGAAGGCAATGGCCAGCACCGCTACGTGCCACATGAAAACACCATAAGACCAGCGGCCCAGCGCTCGCATCACCTCGGAAGAAAGCCAGCTTTCCTGCGGGGCCAGCGCCACCGGCACCACGATGCACGCCCCGCACACCGCCCCCGCCGCAATGCGCCGCGCAAACTCACCCGGTTCTGGATGCACCAAGCCCTGCGGGCCGAACCACTCACGGCTGGCCAGCCACACGCAGCCCGCGGCCACCGCCCAGCAAGCGGGCCGCACAACGCGCCCGGTGCGCAGGCGCACGCCAGCTGCCTCCGCCTCCGCGGCCAACATTCCCACCGCAAACCACGAAAAGTACGCCGGCGGCCAAATCTGCGTATTGACATCGCCGGATTCATACCCGGCCACAAATGGCAGGAAGCCCCAGAACAGGCTCAGCACACCAGCAACTGCAATCAGCACCACCCGCCAACGCGCCGAAAACCTATCCAACAACCACGCCAACAGCGGCAACACCGCATAGAAGGCGAACTCCACGCACAGCGACCACAATTGCGTTAACCCGGGAACCAGGCCATCGGCAATATAGAGCTGCGTGCCAGTCAGGTTGGTGATGACTTGCGGGAGGGTTAAGGGGGAAGCGTCGGGAAGCAAGGCGAGCACGACCACCACACACACCACATACAGCGGCGCCAAGCGCGCCACGCGGGAGAGCACGTACTGCCCCGCCGTGTGCGCGTGCCGCCGGCGCCACAACAAGAAACCGCTGAGGACGAAGAAGACCGCCACCCCGTAATCCAGGCGCTCAGCCCAGGCCCAGCCGGTGGCCGTCTGAAAGGACACGTGCGTGACTACAACGGCCAACGCCGCCAGCGCACGCACGCCTTCGAGCTCAGGGAGAAAGCGCATGGCCCACTACGATACTATTTCTGCAGTGAATCCCTCGACCGATCGGAGCTGACGTGTTCCTTCGCTCCCGCCTAGCGCAGGTGACGATTGCCGCCGCGGTGTTCCTCATACTCGGGTCCATCCTTCCGCCGCTGTACAACAACCAATCCCGCCCGCTGCCCAGGGACCTCAACCTAGAAATCCACGCGGAGCACGATGGAGCCACGTTCACCCGCCACACCACCACCGCCCCCGCGATGAAGGATTCCGTGGCCCGCGCGCAGTCCACCGTGGACCTCACCTTCAACGGCGAAACCATCGCGCACATCACCGAGGAATCCCAGCTCAACCGCGAATCTACCTACCCGGTGGCGGGGCCGAACACGACGCAACACATCGAGCTGCCCGCCTTCGACGTACAGGTAGAAGACCGGGTGGAGCGCGACGGTATCAGCTACTTCTTCCCCTCCGGCGCGGAGCAGCGCTCCTATCCATTCTTCGATCCGCTGACCCAGGACACGGAGCCCATCGATTTCCTGCGCGATGAGAAGCTCGACGGCATCCCCACCTACGTCTTCCACCAGGATGTCGCGCCAGTCTCGCTCGGGGAGGTCTTCGCCTTCGAAGCCCACCGCTCCGGCCCTGCGGGCGATTTCTACTCCGCGGAGTCCCTAGAGCGCTACGACCTCAAGCCGAAATCACACGTCATCCTCGAGCCTTTCTACGCCGTGAGCCGCACGGTGTGGGTGGAGCCCACGACCGGCACCATCGTCAACGAGGAGGAGCACCCGCGCATCTTCTGGGCCACGGACGCGCGCCAGGCCCAGGCCATGGTCGACGCCGATGACACACACGAGCGTGCGCTTCTCGACGTCCCCCTCTCCTGGTCCGATTCCACCCGCACCGAACGCCTCGACTCTGTTCGCCGGGTCATCGACACGGTCAAGATCTTGAGCCTCATCGGCTGGCTGGGCAAGGCCATCGGCGTGGCGTTGTTGGCGGTGGCGGCCGCGATGTTCATGCGCCGCCATGCAGCGCAGAGCGCGTAGGCGCCCGTGATTGTGTCCCGAGCATCCCTTGCGGTGCGCATCGCCCTCTGCGCGTGGGGCGTGGCACTCGTTCTCGCAGTGTGTTGGCCCTTCGTGCTGCCCGGCGAGTTCCTGTGGCGCGACATGGTGCTGCTTGACCGCCCAGCCCTGAGCGCCGCCGCCTTCGGCGCCGGTGACCTTCCCGCCCGTAATGCACCGCAGGACGGGGTACTTGCCTTATTCGGCGGGGCGTGGCTGGCCAGGGTCTTCATCCTTGCTGCCGCGAGCGCCTCGGCGTGGGTGGCGGGCCGGTGGGCGCGCGAGTCCGGCCCGTGGGCGGCAGCCGCGGCGATGGCGTGCGCGGTGGCCAATCCTTTTATCATCGAGCGCCTCTTGCAGGGCCAGTGGTCGTTGGCGGTCGCCGCCTGGTTAGCGCCCGTGATCGCGTGGGGTTGCCTCCATGCGCGCCCGCGCGTGGCGTGGTTGGCGCTGTGGGCCGCGTCCTTGACGCCCACCGGCGGCCTCTTCGGGGGCCTCATCGCGGTTGTCTGTGAGCGCGAAGGGCGAAGAAGATGGCTCTTCGCTGGCGGCTCAGTTTTGTTGTGGTTGCCGTGGCTAGTTCCAAGCCTCGTGGCCGGTTCGCCTACCACCCACGGCGACCCCGCCGTCCAGGCCGCGGCCTTTGCCCCGCGCGCGGAGGCCTACGTGGGTGCGGTCGGCTCGCTGCTCGGCTTCGGTGGCATCTGGAATGCCGCAGCAGTACCGGCTTCCCGCGAGCAGGGCTTCGCCCTGGCGGGACTTGCCGTCGCCGCCCTCGCTGTCCTGGGCGCTGCCCGCCTTCCCCGGCGCGAGCTGCGCCCGCTCGCGGCCCTGGCGGTTCTCGGCATGGGCCTGGCCATCCTCGGCGCACTCGCCCCCGGTCTCATCGCCTTCGCCGTGGAGCACATCCCCGGCGCGGGCCTTGTGCGTGATTCCTCCAAGCTCACCTTGCTCGCCCTACCGCTGGCCGTGGCGGGTATCGCGTCCCTGCGCCAGCTTCCCGCAGCACTCGCGCTGTGCGCCTGCCTGCTGCAGGCCCCCGATGCACCGCGGGAGCTCGCCGTGTTACGCCCACGCGAAACGGGCATCGACCGCCAGCTCGTCGAAGAGCTCGACGGCCGCCTGACCTTCTTCGCCGACCGCCCAGCCATGGTGCCGCTTGACGGCGGCATTGCCCTCGACCCCTATTCCAAGGCCGCCAACAAGCTCGACTCCGGCGAGCTCACCGTCGACGGCGTGCCCGTCGACGAACCTTCGCCGCGCTACCTGACGGCCACCGAAGCCTGGAACACGCGCGACCTCGACCGGCTGGAGGAGCTCGGTGTGGGCGCGGTCGTCGAGGACGGCCGCATCGTCGCCACCACCAACGCGCAACCGGCACCCGCCCCGTGGGGGCTTAGCGCCGCCTGGTGCGCACTTCCGCTTCTAGCAGTTCTTCGAAGCGCGCGCCGGTTTTCTCCCACGAAAAAGTAGCCGCCAATTCGTGCGCCGCGTTGCCTAAACGGTGGCGGAGGGACGGATCGTCGACAAGCGTGCGCACCGCCGGCGCGAACTCTTCTTCGCGCTGCACCAGCACACCGGTCTTGCCGTTGATAACGCTGTCTTGCAGGCCAAACGCATAACCCACCGTGGGCACCCCATGTTGGGCCGCCTCCATGACTGCCAAACCCCAGCCTTCTTTTCGAGACGGCATGAGATGGACATCAGCGCGAGCGAGCAGCGCATGCTTATAATCCTCCGTCACCTGACCACGGAAGCGCACGCGCTCCTCCACCCCGTTGGCGCGCGCATACTCGCGCAGGTGGGATTCCCACCAGCCGGAACCGATGACGTCGAGAAGCGCGCCCGGAATCCGCGCCACGGTGTCCATGGCATGCTCAATCTGCTTGTGCGGCACCAGGCGCGACAGCGTCACCAGGTGGATATCGGCCTCGCGCTCCAAGGTAGGCACGTGCGACGGCAGGGGGTCCACGCCATTCTCAATGATGTGCGCGCCGTGAATCCCCAGCTTCTCCAGGTCGCGCTTCGAAGCCTCCGAGACCGTCACCCACGTGTTCTCGCGATAGAGCGCGGGCACCACGCGGGATTCCAGGAACCACCCCAGCCGCGCCAGCACGGGCCCGGCCACCGGCCACTGCTCGCGGTGACAGTGATGCGTCAGGATCACCACGGGCGCGCGAGTGGCCAGGCGCGCGAAGAAGGGGATGCCGTTGTGGGTATCCACCACAACGTCAGCGCCGCGCAAAGCGCGGCGCCCCAATAAAATCGACAACAGTGCGCGCGGATACACGCTGAACTTGGCCCCGGCGCGCGAATAGAGCACGCCGTTGCGGCGCTCGCGCTTAGCGGCGTTCATGTGGCGCGCGGTGCGGAAGACCACCTCGTGGCCCTGGGCAGCGAGGTATTCCCCGACGCGCTCGAGGTAGCGCTCGGAGCCGCCACCTTGCGGGTGGGTGGAATCGCGCCAGCACAAAAGAAGGATTTTCATGACGATGCTTTAGCCTAGTGGGTTATGAAACGCACCCGTGCCTTGGCCACACTGCGCCGCTCCTGGCGGCTGCTGCGCTCCTTCCGCTTTGAGCAGTCAGCGCCCGCGATCTTTTATGGCGGTCTGGCTGAGGACACCGCCGCGCTTGTCGACGCCCTCTCCCGCGACCATTCTTTGTCCCTCACCGGCGCGCGCGTGCTCGACGTCGGGGGCGGGCCCGGCTATTTCGCTTCGGCCTTTGCCCAGCGCGGGGCCAGCTATGTCGGGCTGGAGCCGGACGTGGGCGAGATGGCCGCCGCCGGCATCGAGGTGGCCCAAGCCGTGCGCGGCGACGGCACTAGCTTGCCCTTCGCAGATGACACCTTCGACATCACGTATTCCTCCAACGTGGCCGAGCACATCCCCAACCCGTGGGACATGGGTGAAGAGATGCTGCGCGTAACCAAGCCCGGCGGGCTGGTGGTCTTGAGCTACACGGTGTGGCTGGGGCCTTTTGGCGGGCATGAAACCGGCTTGTGGGAGCACTACGTGGGCGGCGAGTTTGCCCGCGACCGCTATACCCGCCGCCACGGCCACCCGCCGAAGAACGTCTTCGGCACCTCGCTCTTTGCGCTCTCCGCCCGCGAGGGCTTGGACTGGGCGCGCAGCGTGGCTCCGCCTAGTCCACAGGGCGCAGAGTTCCTCGCGGCCTTCCCGCGCTACCACCCTGCCTGGGCCTGGTGGGTGCTCAAGGTGCCGGTGCTGCGCGAATTCCTTACCTCCAACCTGGTCCTCGTCCTGCGCGCTTAAGCCCCTAAAACGACGAAAGCTCCCCCGCAGGGGAGCATCCGTTTAACGGCGAAGATTAGGAGGCAGACTCAACGCGCTCCTTGAGCGCGGTGAACTGATCCCACACCTCAGACGGAACGCGGGAGCCCAAGAAGGTCAGGTACTCCTTGTTGTCTTCCATGTCGCCAGCCCAGTCAGCCGGGTTCACGGCAAGCGCCTCGCGGACGTCCTCGATGTCGAAGTCGATACCGGTGAGGTCGATATCCTCCGGGCGGGCGGTGTGGCCCACGACGGTCTCAACGGCGTCGACATTGCCCTCGATGCGGTCCACAATCCACTTGAGAACGCGGGAGTTCTCGCCGAAGCCCGGCCACAGGAAGCGGCGGTCCTCACCGCGGCGGAACCAGTTCACCAGGAAGATGGCCGGCATACGGTCGCCGCCCTTTTCACCCATATCTACCCAGTGCTGCAGGTAGTCACCGGCGTTGTAGCCCATGAACGGCAGCATGGCCATCGGGTCGTGGCGCAGGGCACCAACCTTGCCCTCAGCGGCAGCGGTCTGACCGGAGGAGAGCAGGGCGCCAATCATGGTGCCGTGGTTCCAGTCGAAGGCCTGGGTCACCAGCGGGACGGTATCCGCGCGGCGGCCGCCGAAGAGGATGGCGTCAATCTTGACGCCCTTCCAGTCATCGAATTCCGGCGCAGCGGAGGGGCACTGCGTAATCGGCACGCAGTAGCGGGAGTTCGGGTGCGCAGCCTTGGTCGTCGACGCCGGAGTCCAGTCGTTGCCGTGCCAATCGATGAGGTGCTCTGGGGCCTCGCCCATTTCCTCCCACCAGACATCGCCGTCGTCGGTCAGCGCGACGTTGGTGAACAGGGTGTTGCCCGGCTCCATCGTCTTCATGGCAATCGGGTTGGAATCGTAGTTAGTACCCGGTGCCACACCGAAGAAGCCGTTCTCCGGGTTGACGGCGTACAGGCCGTCCTCGCGCAGCTTCATCCAGGCGATGTCATCGCCCACGACCTCAGCCTTCCAGCCCGGGATGGTCGGGGTGATCATGGCCAGGTTGGTCTTACCGCAGGCGGACGGGAAGGCGGCCGCGATGTGGTACTTCTTGCCCTCCGGGTTGGTGAGCTTCAGGATGAGCATGTGCTCTGCCATCCAGCCCTCTTCCTTCGCCATGACGGAAGCGATGCGCAGCGCGTAGCACTTCTTGGCCAGGATGGCGTTTCCGCCGTAGCCGGAACCGTAGGACCAAATCTCCTTGGTCTCCGGGAACTGCGTGATGTACTTCTTGTCATTGCACGGCCAGGCGACATCCTCCTGGCCCGGCTCCAGCGGGGCGCCCACGGAGTGCAGAGCGTGGACAAAGTCGCCATTGTCCCCGATCTTGTCCAGGGCCTGCTGGCCCATGCGGGTCATAATGCGCATGGAGAGCACAACATAAGCCGAGTCGGTGAGCTGCACGCCGAGCTTCGGGTCCGGATCACTAATCGGGCCCATGCAGAACGGCACGACGTACATGGTGCGGCCCTTCATGGAGCCGCGGAAGGCCTCGGTCATCTCTTCCTTCATGGCTGCCGGCGGGGCCCAGTTATTGGTCGGGCCAGCGTCCTCAGCAGTCTCGGTGCAGATGAAGGTGCGGGACTCCACGCGGGCAACATCCGAAGGATTCGAGCGAGCCAGGTAGGAGTTCGGGTGCTTCTCCTCGTTGAGCTTAATCAGGGTGCCCTTTTCCACTAGCTCGGCGGCGAGGCGGTCAGCCTCCTCCTGGGAGCCGTCTACGAAGACGACCTCTTCCGGCTGGAAGAGCTCGACGCTCTCACTGATCCACGAAATAAGCTTCTCGTTCTTCGTGGGCAGTTCACCTACAAGGCCCTTAATAGTTGCGGTCATCTCACATTCTCCTGTGGTCGGTGTGGCCAGGGTGCTTTATTTCGCCGAAGGTTCCCCCAACGACGTTTCACCAACCAGAGTACGGACACTGGTGATGACAGAATGTGTAATGCCCGCCACCCCGGTTATATCCACCCAGTTCATATCGACTATGTCGAGGACAGCGGAGTGTGAAATGTGGCACCCACCGCCCTCAATCGCCCCCATACGGGGGCTTCGTTTCTGTGGATCACCCATCCCGTACGCCCGTCCCGCTACCCCCACGGCGTCCTGTGTGGCCTCCACCGAGGCGCCCCTCCACCCTCCACGGCGCGGCACGTTGCCCCTCACCCCTGCTTAAGGGAACAATGTCAACTGATGAATAGCGCAGACTCTTCCCAGAATCCCGCCGCGCAGATGCCTCACGGCCGCGGCCTCCAGACGGATTTCAACGCCGAGTTCAACAATGATTTGGACTACCCACGCCTCGGCAACGTGACCTTCCGTCGCGGCACCCTCACCGACAACCAGAACGCCCTCTTCGAGGAGCACTGGCCACGGTTGGGGCGCCTGCTTGCCGACGAACCCCTCGACATACCCGCCTGGTTCGGCCGCGAGGGGGCGAAGACCATCGTCGAGATCGGCTCCGGCACCGGTACCTCAACCGCAGCCATGGCGCCACTCGAGCAGGACACCAATATCATCGCCGTCGAGCTCTACAAGCCGGGCCTGGCCAAGCTGCTAGGTTCCATCGTGCGCAACGATATTGAGAACATCCGCATGGTCCGCGGCGATGGCATCGAGGTTCTCATGCGCATGTTCGCGCCCGAGTCCCTCGACGGTATCCGCATCTTCTTCCCGGATCCGTGGCCCAAGGCCCGCCATCACAAGCGGCGCATCATCCAATCCGGCACGCTCAATCTTTTTGCTTCCCGCCTGAAACCCGGCGGCGTGCTCCACGTGGCCACCGACCACGCCGGCTACGCCGAGTGGATTAATGAGCTCGTCGAGGTCGAGCCTTCCCTCGACTACAAGGGCTGGCCCTGGCCGGAGTGCCCCATCCTCACCGACCGCCAGGTCATCACCAAGTTTGAGGGCAAAGGCCTGGATAAGGAACACGTCATCACCGAGTACCTGTGGGAGAAGAAGTAATGGCCGGAACCTACCTTCTGGTGTGGGACGCACCCAACATGGACATGGGGCTCGGCGCCATCCTCGGCGGGCGCCCCACCGCCGCCTACCGCCCGCGCTTCGACGCCATCGGCCGCTGGCTGGTGGAGCTGGCCTTTGACAACGACGCCACCCCCGAAGCCGCCGTCTTCACCAACGTCACCCCCGGCGGCGCCGACGTCATCCGCCCCTGGGTGGAGGCCATCCGCAACGTCGGCTTCGCCGTCTTCGCCAAGCCAAAGCTTCACGACGACGATGATGTCGACCCCGACATGGTCGAATACATCAAGGCCAACCGCGAGAACCTCTCCGGTGTCATCGTGGCCTCTGCTGACGGCCAGAACTTCCAGCACCTGCTGGAGCAGCTCACGGCTTCCGGTCTGCCCACCTGTGTGCTCGGCTTCCACGAGCACGCCTCCTGGGCGCTGACCCACCCCGACATCGAATTCGTCGACCTCGAAGACATCGACGGCGTCTTCCGCGAACCGCTGCCCCGCGTTAACCTGGACAACCTGCCTCCAGGCGGCGCCTGGCTGCAGCCTTTCCGCCCGCTGTCCGCGCTGCTTCCGGACCGCGCGCCCGAGCACAATTAGGAGCCGCATGTTTTATTCCTGGGGCCGTTTTTCCTATGCCCACCGCAAGGTCATCCCGCTTATCATCGTCGGGCTCATCCTCGGCCTCTTCTTCGGCTTCGGCACGCGCCTGGAGGAGCGCATGAGTCAGGAGGGCTGGGAGGACCCGGGGGCGGCGTCGACAAGCGCGGCACAGATCGAGCTGGAGACCTTCGGCCGTGACAATTCCGGCGACGTCATCCTGCTTTTCGATGACCCCGATGCCCACGCCGCCGAAGCCAAGGACTTCCTGGATGAGCTCAAGGCGCAGCACCCGGAGCAGATCGACTCCGTGACCAGCTACTTTGATAAGCGCAACCCGAACCTCATCACGCAGGATCACTCCACGGCCTTCGCCGCCATCGGTCTGAAGGGCGACGGCGAGCAGACTCTCAAGGACTTCCGCGTCATCGAGGATTCGCTGCACGCTGCCGACGTCCCCGTGCAGGTCGCGGGCGCCACCGCCGTGGCTGACGCGCTGGATGAGGGCATGGCCAAGGACATCTCCCGCGCGGAGAAGGCCGCCTTGCCGCTCGTCGGGCTGCTGCTGCTGATCGTCTTCGGCTCCGTCGTCGCGGCCTTCATGCCGCTCGTCGTGGGCGGCCTGTCCATCCTGGGTTCCCTGGGCATCCTCTCGATCCTGGCTGGCTTCCAGCAGGTCAACGTGTTTGCGCAGGCCGTCGTCACGCTGCTGGGCTTGGGCTTGGCCATCGACTATGGCCTGTTCATGGTTTCGCGCTTCCGCGAGGAGCTGGACAAGGGCCGCGATACCAAGGAGGCCGTGGCGATCACCACCGCCACCGCCGGCCAGACCGTGGTCTTTTCCGCCGCGATGGTGGCCGTGTCCCTCTCCGGGCTTTTCCTCTTCCCGCAGGCCTTCCTCAAGTCCGTGGCCTATGGTTCCATCTCCGCGGTGGGCCTCGCCGCACTCCTGTCGGTCATGGTGCTGCCCTCGTTGTTTGGCATGCTGGGTCACAATATCGACAAGTGGACCGTGCGCAAGACCTCACGCCGCGGGCGCCGCATCGAGGACACGTGGTGGTACCGGATGCCGCGCTGGGCCATGGGCCGCGCGGGTCTAATGACCACCGCCATCTGCGCCCTGCTCATCGCGCTGGCCCTGCCGGTGCTGGGCGTGAAATTCGGCGGTATCAACGAGACCTACCTGCCGCCCAACCAAGACGCGCGCGTGGCGCAGGATCAGTTCAACGAGCAGTTCCCCTCCTTCCGCACCGAGCCGGTCAAGCTGGTGGTGAAGAACGCGACGAATGAGCAGCTTGTCGACGTCGTCATGCAAGCCCGCTCCATCCAAGGCCTTACCGAGCCAATGGGCCCGAAGACCGCGACCGTCGACGGCACCACCGTCCTCGGCGCCGGTATCCAGGACCGCGAGGACTACGCACGCATCGTCCACGAGCTCGAGAACATTGAGGCACCCGACGGCGTGGAGCTTTATGTAGGCGGCACCCCGGCCATGGAGGTCGAGTCCCTCGACGCGCTCTTCGACACGCTGCCCTGGATGGCCCTCTACGTGGTGCTGGCCACCTTCATCCTCATGGCGCTGGTCTTCGGCTCGTTCATCCTGCCGCTCAAGGCCATCATCATGACGCTGCTCTCGCTAGGTGCGACGCTGGGCATTTTGACGCTCATGTTCGTCGATGGCCTCGGCTCCGGCCTGCTCAACTACACCGCCGGCCCGCTGATGAGCCCGATTCTGGTGCTCATCATCGCCATCGTCTTTGGCCTGTCCACGGACTATGAGGTCTTCCTGGTCTCGCGCATGGTGGAAGCCCGCCGCCGGGGTGCGTCCACGGACGAGGCCATCGCTGCGGGTACCGCGCACACCGGCGGCATCATCACGGCGGCCGCGCTCATCATGATCGTGGTCGCAGGCGCCTTCGGCTTCTCCGACATCGTGATGATGAAGTACATCGCCTTCGGCATGATTTTTGCACTGCTTATCGACGCCACCATCGTCCGCATGCTCCTCGTCCCCGCCGTCATGCACCTGCTGCGCGAGGACAACTGGTGGGCACCGCGCTTCCTCACCCGCCTGACCCACCGCCTCGGCGGCGACAACGCTCCGGTTGCCGAGCCGGCCCTGGCCACCGCATCCGCGGCCGAGCCGACGCCCACCGCCCCAGCGCCGAGCGACGCAGAAGGCGCGCCTTCCGAGCAGGCAGAGCCGCACCCTTCCCCCGCGACTCCGACAGAACAGGTTGAGGAGGCGTCGCCAAGCGATGCTCCTGTACGCGGGGACCGCAGCGCCGACACCGACACCGAGCTCATCCCCTTCTCCGAGCTGGTCAAGCGCCTTAAGTCCACGGATGATCGATGAAGAAGAACTGGCTGACCTGGATAATCTCCCTGCTGATTCTGGCCGCGCTGGCGTGGTTCTTCCGCGACCAGCTGGACTTCATCTCCGAGGGGCTGCGCCGCCTGCGCCACGCCGAACCTTTCCCTGTGGTGCTGGTGGTATTCTTCGCACTGCTGTCCATCGCGGGCATGGCGGAAGTGATGAAGCGGCTCATCGGCGCGGGCGGCGTTGAGGTCCCGCTGCGGGAGACCTATGCCATCACGTTGGCCTCCAATGCCTGGTCCACGACTCTGCCGGCGGGCCCTGCCTTTTCCGCCTTGCTCACCTTCCAGGTGCAACGCCGCTGGGGCGCGTCGGTGGCGCTGTGCAGCTACTTCCTGTTTCTGTCCTCGATTATTAGCTCGATGTTCCTCGCGCTCATTGGGCTCGGCGGGGTGTTTTTCCTCAACGCGGATATGGCTCTGGGATCGCTTATCACCACGGTTGTCCTCATGCTCGCGGCGCTCGGCGGCATCTTCTGGCTGACCTCGCACCCGGTGACCCTTGAGAGCTGGCTGCGCAAGCTTCGGCCCGGGCCGAAGCGGGACCGCGCGATTCAGGAAGTCCGCAACCTGGGCGAGGTCCACCTTTCGCGTGGCCCCTTTGCTGTGGTTGCTGGGGCGTCGCTGGTTCACCGCCTGGCCGATATGGGCGCGTTGTGGGCCTCCGTGTGGGCGGTAACCGGGGAGATTCCGTGGCTGCGTGCCGACGCCGACCACACCACCCTGGCCGGTGTGGCCCTGGCCTTCCTCGCCGCAAAGCTGGCCGGCTCCGCGCAGGTCACCCCGGGTGGCGTGGGTACGGTGGAGGCCGCTCTTATCGCTCCACTAGTGGCGACAGGTCTGACCGTGGTGCATGCCACCTCCGCCGCTATCATCTACCGGCTTATTTCCTTTGCGCTCATCACTATCATTGGATGGGTCATTTACTTCGCCCACTACGCCCGCGATGGCTTCACCTACGCGGCGCTCAACCGGAAGGAATCCTAAATGCGCGTTGCCCCGCTTATCGACGTCCTCGCCCTCGTCCTCTTCGCCATCCTCGCCCGCCTGGCACACGGTGGTCTGAGCTTCAGCTCGTGGGTTGATGCCTTCTGGCCGTGGACCGTGGGCGCGCTCGTGGGCTGGGTCATCATCATGGCGACGAAGCTGAGCGGCCTGTGGAAGGAGGGCGCCGTCGTGTGGCTCAGCGCCGTCATCGGCGGCATGGCTTTGTGGATGCTGGTCAACGGGCGCCTACCGCACTGGTCCTTCCTCCTGGTGGCTACCGTGATGTCGGCGCTGTTCTTCTTTGGTTGGCGCGCCATCGCGGCCTTTGCGTCCCAGCGTTCCTAATCGCTCACGGTAATCCGCAACTTACCCATTGCGCGATCCAGAATATCTTCCGGGTCTTCTCCACTGCAGGCATGCGCTACGAGGCAACCGAGTCGCTCTGTTGAGGAGCTCGCACTCTCCACCCTTACACCAGGTTCTGCTGCGCAATAGCCGGCGAGGATTCCTGGTTCCGATAGCGCCTCCTCGACCCCACTAACGGCTGTGATGGTGCCGGAAGGGACTTGGATATAGCGAACAGCGCTACTGTGACCATCGCGCCGTTGAGGAAAGACAAATCCATCGTTAAGAGCGTTTTTTCTACCGTGCTGGCGCAACGCATCTGCAATGAGAGGATCAAAAATGTTTGCACCATGTACAGAACTGACAAGTAGGTGAATGAAGTCGCCGCCTGGGCGCACATGCCCTTCACCTAGAACCACCCCCTGGCCGTCCACCCACCAGCCCTCGACATGAAAGAGCCCCGCGTTCAGTCCCCATGTGTTTAGGGCAGAAATGACAGATGCGGCTATCTCTTCTTCATGATCGGAGAGAAGGACGCTAGGGTAACGGTGGCCGATTTCCACCACGCCCTCAAGCCTCTTATCAGTGATACCAACCACGACGGGTTCGGAGGCATAGAAGTATCCCTCCGCTGAAAACTCAGTGCCTTGGACGAATGTTTCGACGAAGCCGTCCGACAGTGTTCGGAGTGCCTCCCTCGCACTCTCGAGATCAGTGTGAACACTCACTCCAGCACTACCCGATCCGCTGCGGGGCTTCACGACCCAAGGACCTGGTATGTCTCTCGGATCCTTTGCCGTCGCTGGTTGTTCGAAGCCAGCATCGCGCAAGCATTGACGAGCCTCATCCTTCCGCTTCAATCTAGCTACGTACTCTGGAGCGTTACCAGAATCGTCGAGAAGCGCGGTCTGATATGTGTAGTCTTCGCGGAAGCATACGTAACCTTCACAGTCACTGTATCCAGTTGATTCCTTCCGAGCGAGCGCTTCGTCGAGGTTCTTTCCGTCTAATTCGATGAGCTCTACACCTTGGCGAGCAGCGGCATCTCGAAGCATGCCTAGCTGATGATGACCGTGCGGCATCCGTGGGAATGCCCCGACCAAGCCTATTCGTTGCTTATTCAACGACTACCTCCACTTCCCGAAGCCTCGATTCAAAAGCTTCAATCTCTCTCCGGGACGCCGCAACTACTACAACTTCCGCAAGGATTGAACTCAATGTGTCGGCAGGGGGTTGCGTAATCACATCGCCGACATGCACGTGTTGTTGGGATTCTACGACGATAGGAGCAGTAGGAAGCTGACCCATAGATTTAAGCACTCCCTCTTTTTCAGTATGTAGCTTGAATGTTGCCGCCACATAGCCATCGCGGGGCACCGCAAATGAAGGTCTCTGCCCCGTTGCAATGCGTACCAAATCGCGAGCGAAGGATACACCGGTTACCTGCGGTACCAAGTGGGAGGCAATGTAGTCTCCACCTGGTCGAGCAGCAATCTCGACCAATTTAGCTGTTGATGTTCTAGCATCAAAGAAGAATTCCATGTGGAACGCACAATTATTGATTCCGAGGGCTTTAATTGTCGCCTGTAGAAGCGGCTTCACCGCATCCTGAATTCCCTCTACGGCCGATGGAAAAACCTGTCCAATTTCCAATCGAAACTCAGGTGTAGTCGTTTTATCTGTCACGCCTATGAGATGAACTTCCCCTTCGTACACATATCCCTCAGCGCTGTGTTCGCTTCCGGTCAGTAACTCCTCCACTACCATCGGGCCGCCCCATCGGGACACTGCAGCCGAAACTTCCTCCGCCGTATGACACAGGGAAAACCCTCGAGATCCAGAAGCATCCACTGGCTTAACCACACACGGGACCGTGATTCCTGCACCCTCCATTACCGATTGCGCATTATCCCCCGGCTCAATAAACGAAAATGAAGGAACCATCTGCGGTGCGATACTCTGTACGGCCTTTCGCATCTCAAATTTGTTCCGTGCCTTCAGAGCAGCGGTCTGCGATGGTGCAGGAAGGTCGAGTTTATCGGCAAGCAAGGACACGGTCTCTACATCACGGTCGCTGAAAGTGACAACTCCACGGATGTCGTAGCGGGATGACAATTCATCCACTGCTGCAATGACAGCGTCTTGGTCATTGGTATCGAGCTGCACTGTCTCTACGATTCCAGCAGGTCGAACTTCCTTGTCAGTGAGAAGCACCGCACCATCAGATGCTTCGAACGCTGGTGTCCATTCCGCGGCAGTTCGCCGGTGGTTGAGATAGAGAACTACATCGTTGGCCATCTTGAAACGAACCTGCGATGCGTGGCGAACTGCGTCCGCGTGCGTATCAGCTTCCACGAAACCTACTCTGTCCCACGAGCATGCTAGTTCGGACACCCAGGTATTCGGTTCAACTGTGATAACGCAGTGTCCCGTTGGATCTTCAACGCTCCGTACCAAACCCTGCGGCGCATGAATGAAGCGAATAGCTGCTGAAGAACTAGGTTGTTGTGGCACTGAAACCGAATATTGGCACATAGCACGTGCCCACTGCTCATAGAGATTTACTCCCCACGCCCGTTCAATGAGAAGCATGATTCGGTCGCCTGGTGGGCGGCCTGCGCATTCGATGGGTGTGGTGCCCTTGAATTCGGCATGCAGTAGAGCAGTCTGCACCCCCAACTTCGACACCAGGTCCCGCATGGCCTCCTCGACCCCAGGATTGTGCTGTCCTACTTCGTGTCCTAATTCCACGGCACCGCTAGTCTCTTTGCTCGTAATGTTCAGGAACACCACATCACCGTCGACTACGAGGCATTCGGCCGACGACTCATCTCCTTCGAGCAAGCTCTCGCAAATGTAGCGAGTATCCCATGGTCGGCCCGCTTCTTGGCGAGGTTCGCGTGCGGTCGACGTATGAGTCCACGCCGATGAAACCTCTTCAGATGAACGAATGATTGAGACACCAAGTGAGGCTTGACGGTTCGCTGGCTTAATCACGCAGGGAGGCTCGAAGATGTCGCTTTCGCTCTTGATTTCAGTCCATTGGACTCCTCCCACACGACGACGGAAAGCAATCTTATCTCGCAAGGGAGCGTCTTCCCCTGCATGCGGCAGACCCACTGCGCGTGCTGCAGCATTGGCAGCACCTACGGCATACTCCAAGCCCGGGACGATGCCATCGACGTGCGTATCCTTTAAAAGCTCACGGATGCATTCAACAGCTGCATCAGAGTTGTTCTGATACTCGCACCATTCCCACCGTGAAAGAACAGATCGAATTCGAGGATCAGCAGATCGCTTTTCGAGTCCCTTCTTTTCATACAGTGAACGCTCCTCCACCACAATGACGCAGAATTCTGTGTCTGCCTCGGCAAGAGCGCAAAGGGCCTCGTGATTATAGCCAAACATCACTAGCGTCAGCGTTCGAGAAGAACTGCCGGAACCATCTGCAAAGCGGTCGTTCAATTTCATATTCATCGCCTTTTCATTGATCTGTTTGTTGTTTTTCGGTTTCGATCTCAATAGTCTCACTCACAACTTCTAGCCGAGGATGAAACCTTGTCGCATTGTTTAGCGTCATGTTTTCCACTCATTAAGCGCGCGACAAAGCAGCAGCCAATAAGCACAGCAGCAGAAAGTGCAATCCATTGAGGAGCAATAATGACACCGAGCCCCAGTCCGATTCCTTCCCCAGTGGCAACCACTAACTGTCGCGCCTGAACTGCTTCTAAAGAACCAGACATTGGTAATGAGAGAAGCGCTGCGTCCACCAGCGGAATAAAAAGAGTCTCCGCGAAGGAAAAAATGAATATCCCAAGAAATGGGTTAATCTTCACCGCGACCAGTGCAATTACAAAAACTAAAGGAGAAACCAGAATTAGAGTCTGATTCGATAGCCCGCTATCTCGTGCTTTCTTAATCGATCGCATGCCCAGAGGCTGAAGCACCACCACCGAAAGGGCATTCACCGCAAATACTGATCCTCGGATGACCGGCGACGTGTAATGCGCACTAACCGCTACTGCTATGGAAGAAAAAAGCTGGCTATAAAGCATGTATCCAACCACCACACCGAGAACGGTCCAACGCACAGGTGCCTTACCTAGCGGCTGAATTACCCTACGCACAAAGGAACCCCCGACATCAGCCTTCCGAGGTCTGATCTTGTACGACAGTGTCAGCGCAGGTACAACTGCGGCTGCCAAGTAACACGCAGCGGTATAAAAAAAGATGGCATTCGAAGTCGATGAAAACAAAACATTGCCGATGACTGGCCCCAACGCTGCCGACACATTCACCGCAATATTGATAGAACCAAAAATCTCCAACTTAGTCGTCTCAGATACTTTGGATTCTACGAGGTAGTGCCGAATACTCGATCCATTCATGTTTATCCCTGCTCCGGCCAAGAGCAAGGCAACGATCAGCAGTGGCGCATTAGGCTGGAGACCGATGACAAAGAAAGAAGCCGACGCCGCAACAAGGCCGATCTGCATGGCCGCAGCGAAGGGAAGCAACCGTAGGAGTCTCCCCATCACCAAGGTTGATGCTCTTACCGAAATGCCAAACGCAGCCATCGCACAACCAGCGATGAACGGAGAAACCTTATCGGGCAGCCAGAGCGCCAGAATCGGCATCACCGCAAAGTAGCCGAGATGCGACAGAAAATAGTCAAATACAAAACTATATCGAGCCAGCCGTGTCACACGTGCGTCAACAACCATTTGCTATCCGATCGCCCAAGGATTCAGGTAAACGACTACTTTCAGCCGAACACTCAGTCACAGATGATTGCTCCAACAGTGCACTAAGGTATTCCCCCATTCGGCGCGAAGCCGTGACGCAATTCATGAGGTCCTCATCGGTATAGCGCTCTCCGGATTGTCGCATTGCTCTAATATCACCGAAACCAAGAAGCTGTTCTCCTCCATGGCTCAGAGAATAGGGGGCTCGAATCGCATGCCTTACGGAGTACCGAATGTGTCCAGTATGGTGAAAGTCCAGGTTAGACGAAATATCTGGCAGAATAGCTGGGTGATACCTCATTGGACGCATTTCCGCCGGCGAAGTGCTTCCCCAAGGCTGAAGATGCCACGAGTTGTATCGCATTCGAGACGAGATTGCGTGTAGCTCGTCCTCAGTATGCCGATCCCCGCCTAGTACCCAACAGTAATGTGAGTACATGTCAAAGTCGGAAAGCTCTTCAACCTTCCCTTCTACTAGTGCCTCCCTTAGAGCTCCGATCTCCCTAAATCCCCTTGTCATAACAACATCGCTTCGCGTCTGGTACTTTATCCGTTCAATGGTTTTAGAGGCCAGCTCGACAAAACCCGCGAGCGTAAATTCTCCGGCTTCACAGAGCTTCGAGGGATTCGTGCCGCCCTCGGGAGAGCTAGTAGCTTCCACTACCGACACAATCTTGCGACGGGTAACCCCCTCGATTCGTCGACACTGCTCATTTTCTAAGTCTTGTTGAGGCCGAAGCTTCGTTATGCTCCCAAGGTCTTGGCCGTTGAGAGTTTCGAGCGAATTCGGACCTCCAGCTTTCAAGAGCTCACAGGCCCAGAAGAAATATAAGACTCGTACAGTAACCGGGCCGAGAACCTCCTCTTCCGTAAAGTCTAAGGTGTGAGCTGAGCAGTCTTGCTGACTTGGTAGAGACCTAGGCTCCCTGAAATTCTGAACAGCTTCGCCATTCCAATAGCAACAAACCGGCGGGATTTCCCGGAGCGCTTGATTCACACTTCGAACCCTTACGGCAAGTTCTCCTCGTTGATGATATTCCTCGATCGCAAGAGATGCGCGACGACTCAAGGAAATCGAACTGCTCTGACAGTTCTCCAATTCACGTTCAACCGCTTGGGGTAGATCAGGGCAAAATACAGTTCGACATCCAATTTCGTCCTCGCGGAGGTAATCTGCTTTCTCCTCAGTTGGGGAAATCTCTAGCTTGACCTTTCCGTGTACTAGCAGGGAGACTCGTAGCATGACCTGATTACTGTTTTCATCGCAAGGGTTCCAATCAGAATCGCGAAACAATCGTCGTAAGACCTTCTCACGCGGGGAAAGACTGATCAACGCCTCACTTCTGGTCAAACGCCCGTCAAATGAAAGCAGTTTGTCCACCCAGCGAGAGACCTCAATTCCCTCACCCACCTGACGTTCCATTGCAATCCAGAGTGAATGAAAGCTCGACTCAACGTCCAAACAGTTCGGTCTTGAGCCCCCTGCTTCCACACCTTTTCGACTTGGAAGCCGGCTAAAATGCTTCTTCACGTTGCTCTACCTTTTTCCAAAGCCCTTCAGGGGTACCGTTACGCTGTCCCTCCAAATCCTCATATATGCAATCCATTGGGCATGCTTTCACACACTGCGGACAACCTGAGCAGAGTTCGGGGATGATTACAGGTCCATGATCTAGAACCACGATTGCTGCAAAAGCAGCTGGGCAACGCCTAACACATTCTTGACAATTTATACACTCGCCCCCCGCAATAAAACGCGGAGGGCGTTTCCAGCGCGGATCAGGTTTTCGCTGCTGAATACGAGCAGTCAAGTCTAACGCCATGAGGCATTCTCCTAGTCTCTCCCAAAATATCTTTGATAGTGAGATACCTTACATAGCGCTGCAGTTAGTGTCCACCGTTACACGCGATTTGTATTATTTATCTTGAGCGAAACCACGGATTGAGCTTCTTCAAAGGACAAAATAGCACCCAACAACCTCCGATTTGTTCGGAATTCGCCCGCCAATCAAGCGCAAAACGAAACCCCTCTGCACGGCCCGAATAGGCCGTGCAGAGGGGTGCTGTTCGCGTAAGGCTTACTTCGAGCTCAGGGCGGAAACGTCTACGCCGGCCTGGTTGAGCAGCATAATGACGAGGTTGATGATGTCACCGCTGAGGTCAAGAACGCTAGAGAGCATTGGGTTTCTCCTTTGATTGAATTCCTAGTCTTTAGGCTTATCGGATAAAACAGGCTCACATGTTACGCCGAGACACAAAATTCAGCGCGATCCGCAGGCCTTCTTCGCCCGCTGCCGGTCTTAAACGACGCTAGAGCGGGGAGATGGTGTGCTTCTTGGGCAGGTCCTTCTCTTGCTTATCGGCAAGCTGGCGCAGCGCGCGGCGCAGGGCCAAGCGCGACTCGGAGGGCTTAATCATGCCATCGAGGTAGCCGCGCTCCGCGGCGACATAAGGCGCGGTCATGGTCTCGTCGTAGAAGTCCATGAACATCTTCTTCGTCATGGCGCGCTGCTCCGGGGTCTCGGCAGCCTCGAGCTGCTTGCCCGCAATCATGACCACGGCGGCGGCCGAGCCCATCACGGCAATCTGGGCCGTCGGCCACGCCAGGTTGATATCACCGGTCAGGTTCTTCGAACCCATCACGGCATACGCGCCGCCATAAGCCTTGCGCACAATCAGCGAGACCTTCGGCACGGTGGCCTCTACCACCGCAAACGCGAACTTCGCGCCGCGGTGAATCAAGCCCGCCTTCTCCTGGTCCACGCCTGGCAGGTAACCCGGCGTATCCACCACGAAGACCAGCGGGATGTTGTAGGCATCGCAAATACGGATAAAGCGTGCGCCCTTATCGGCGGCATCCGCGTCGATACAGCCCGCCGAGTGCATCGGGTTATTCGCCACAAAGCCCACGGCCTTGCCATCAATGCGACCAAAAGCGGTGATGACGTTGGGGGCGTAGTTCTCCTGGATTTCGATGAGATCGTCATCGTCGCCAAGCTGCGTCAGCAGGTCCATCATGTCGTAGCCGGCGTTCGTGTCATCCGGCATGAAGGAATCCAGCTCAGTGTCCTGGGCTACCTCCTCATCAGAAGGCGCATCGAAGACCGGGGATTCGTCGAAGCAGGTCAGAGGCAAATGATCCAGCAAGTCACGAACTAGGTCGAAGGCCTCATCCTCCGAGGGCACCACGACAGACACGTTGCCGTTGAGCTCCTGCTGGCGCGCGGAGCCCAAGTCGTGGGAGGAAATTTCCTCGCCCGTGACCTCCTTGATCACGTTCGGGCCCGTCACGTACATCTCCGCCTCACCATCGACGGCGATGATGAAGTCCGTGGTCACCGGCGCATACACCGCACCACCGGCGGACTTGCCCATCATGATGGAAATCTGCGGGCTGCGGCCGGACAGCGGCAGCTGGCGGCGGGCAATCTCCGAGTACATGGCCAGCGACGTCACCGCGTCCTGGATACGCGCGCCGCCGGAATCCTGGATGCCGATAACCGGGCAGCCAATCTTGATGGCCAAATCCATGATGTCCGTGACCTTCTTGCCAAAGGTCACGCCCACGGAACCGCCGTAGACAGTCTTATCGTGCGCGTAGATGCACACCGGGCGGCCGTTGATGCGGCCGTGGCCGGTGACCACGCCGTCGGAGTAAATCGCATCCGGGTCGCCGGGGGTCTTGCCCAGGGCGCCGGTTTCGACGAAAGAGCCTTCGTCGAGAAGCGCGGCGATGCGTTGGCGCGGAGTCGAACGCCCAGCTTCGTCGCGGCGTGCCCGGGAGCGCTCGCTGCCGGGGTCCTGGGCACGCTCGAGGCGCTCGCGTAGGTCCGCTAGCTTGTCAGCGGTGCTAGTCACTTCCGAATCTTCTCCTCGATCCATTCCTCCATGTGCTTGCCCACGATACCGATTGCGGGCTCGTCGGGAACCGCCAGGTGGTCGCCCGGCAGCTGCACAATCTCCAGATCCTTCACGATAACGCCCCAACCGCCGTCCGGGTTAACTTCGGCATAGGCCGGCTCGAGCTCGATGGCGCCGTCATGCATGCGCTCGGAGCGGAACAGGATGACGGGCACGCTTACCGACGCCCACCGTCCCATATCCAGGGAGCCCAGAATCTGGTTGTCCACGAAGGATGCGCGCTGGTGCTCCAGCACACCGGCGGACAGGCCGTGTTCGGAGGCGTCGGTGGAGCTGAGGAATTCCGCGAGCATGGCCATGAGTGCATCCTCGCCCACGGTCTCCAGCATCTCGTAGGGCGGCTCGAAGTCGAGGCCGTAGGTCTTCTTGGCAAAGGCGGCGTAGCGGCCCCAGCGTGCCTTGGTTTCCTCGAGCGTCTTCGGGGCCGGGTGGGCCGGCTGGGTGGTATCCAGCAGAGCGATGAAGGCAACCTCCGCAGTGTCCTCACCGCGGGCTGCGCGCTCCTGCAGCTGGTAGGCCACCTCATAGGCCAGCGCGCCACCGAAGGACCAGCCGCCGAGCACGACCTTGCGGCCGCGCGCGTAGTGCAGGATGTCCTCGATGTAGGCGGCGGCACGATCCTCCAGGCTGCCCTCGAGGCGCTCCACGCCGTAGACGGCGACGTCGGCAGGCAGGCGGCGGGTCAGCGGCTGGTAGACCACGGTGGTGCCGCCGGCCGGGTGGAACATGAAGACGGCGGGACCATCGGCCTCGCGCAGGACACGAATATTGCCCTCGACCTCAGTCTCCAGGCCCTCGCGGACGAGGTCCGCCAGGTTCTCCAGCGCTTCGGCCTCGTGGACTTGTTGCGCGGTGACCTCGATGCCGGCGCGCTCGGTGAGGCGCTCGGCAATCTTTTCCGCCACCTCATCGCTGACCTGGGGCAGCGCGGACGTCACACCGGCCGCGGCCTTACCCGTGAAGGTGGCCCAGGTGCCGAAGACCATGCGTTCGGAGGCATCGCGCGGTGCGACGCCCACGCCTTCGCCGCCCTTCGCGCTCACCGCGGAGGCGTCTGGGGTGATGTCGTCGCTCTCGGTGAGCGCGGAGGGTGCGTCGGCAGCCGCGTCGGCGCTTGCGGTTGCGGCATCGGGCTGCTCGGACACGGCCTCTTCGACCATGGTGATGACGTCGGCGAGGGAGGCGTCGCGAAGCGCCTGCACCTGCAGCGGCGGAATCTGGAAGTCATTCTCCACCCGGTTCTTGATGCGCATGCCCATGAGCGAATCCAGGCCCAGATCAATGAGCGGCAGCTCGCGCGGGAGATCAGAGACGTCGTAGCCCATGGACTCCGACACGATGAGCGCCAAGCGCTCCTCCACGCTCTCCTTCTCCGGGTCCCAGCGCACCGCATCTACTCCCACGTCAGGGTCAGCAAACTGCGGCGCGGTCACGGCCTGCGGCAGGCTCGGCTCCGCCGTCGGGGTGGGTTCTGCAAGGTTGAGAGTTGAGGCAAAACCTTCCGCCACAAGCTTGGTAGTCGCTCCATCCACGTAGTGCACCGCCACAGACAGCCCGCCCAGCGTGCGGCGAACAATCGTGGTGACCTCGCCCTTCGCGGGCAGGTCGAGGTGCTCCTCGCTCGCCGCGATGTGCGCGCCCGGGGTGACGGCCTCGGCGGCGGCCTCCAGGATGGCCAGCGCGCTCGGCGCCTGGTCAGCGTTCGTGGAGAACGCCACCGCGCCCTCCGGCAGCGTCACGCGCGCGCCCGGCAGGCCGGACACGCCCGACGAGGGACGAGCGTTGGTCCAGAAACGCTGGCGGCGGAAGCGGGTGTGCGGGGCGGCAACAAGCGCTCCCGAGCCAAAGACCTTGGTGTAGTTCACCGGAGTTCCCGCGACGTAGAGCTTGCCCAGCAGATCCAGCAGCGACTCGGTGGGGTCCACCTTGCGCTTCAGGCTGTAGAGCAGCTGCGCATCCGCCTTGCCCGCGGCAAAGGCGGTGGACATCAGGCCCATGAGCGCAATCGGGTTCGGGGAAATCTCGACGATCTGCATGTGGCCCGCCGCAAAGGCTGCCTCCGCTGCGTCCTGCAGGTAGACGGGCTTGCGGGTCATGCGGATCCAGTAGTCCTCATCGTGCAGGACCGTACCGGGGCGGTAGACCTTGCCGCGGTCCACGGAGGAGAAGAGCGTCGTGTGCAGCGGGCGGGTCTCGATGCCGGCAATTTCCGCATAGAGCTCACCCAGGAGCGGGTCAACGGCGGAGGTGTGGCCCGCGCCCTTGACGTTGAGCGCACGGGCAAACTTACCCTCGCCTTCGAGGCGCTCCACCAGCGCGAGGACCTCCTCGCGCGGGCCACCGACGGTGGTCATGCCCGGGCCGGTGTAGACGGCGGGTTCGATGGAACCTGGAAGGGCGTCAATCTCCTCGGCGGAGAGCTCGACGACGGCCATGGCGCCCTGCTGATCGTCGGGAAGCGAGGCCTCGCCCTCACCCATCAGGCGCGCGCGGTGGCAGGCGATGAGCATGGCATCGGCCGCCGTAATGCCGCCCGCTGCATAGGCCGCGCCGATCTCACCCATGGACATGCCGATAACGCCTGCCGGACGCACGCCGAAGGCGGCGAGCAGATCCGTCAGCGCGATCTGGATGGCGGTGATAGCCACCTGCGCGGTTTCGGTGTTGTAGGTCTGGGCGTCGTCGTGCACCAGCTCCAGGATGGACCAGCCGGATTCGCGCTGCACGATGGCGTCGAGCTCCTCCAGGCGCTCCTTGAACAGCGGCGAAATCTCAATCATGTCCTTGGCCATCTTGCGGTGCTGGGAGCCAAAGCCGGAGTACATGAAGACGGGGCCGTGGACGGAGGGAGAATCCGCCGCGGCGATGCCGACGGAGACGGTTCCCTCGGAAACCTGGCGCAGGCGCTTGACAGCTTCCTCGCTTGACGACGCCACCACTACCGCACGCGAGCGCCCATGGTTGCGGCGCGCAAGGGTACGGGCCAGGGAAAGCAGGTTCGGGTTCTCTGCCTCGATATAGTCCGCCAAGTCGGAAGCCGCTGCGGCGCGGCGGGAGGGCAGCAGGCCGGAGACCGGCAGGGCCACTGGCTGCCCCTCGCCGATGGCGACCTGCGGGGTGTCCTGGTGGGTCAGCCCGCGGTAGTCAGTCAGCACAACGTGCGCATTGGTGCCGCCGAAGCCGAAGCCGGAAACACCCGCGACCTTCTGGCCGGAATATTCGGGCCATTCGCGCGGGTCCTCGACCACTTCGAGGTGCTCGGCGTCGAAATCGATATAGCGGTTGGGGGCCGCGTAGTTGATATTCGGCGGGATGACGCCGTGGCGCATTCCTTCGATGACCTTGATGAGGCCCACCACGCCGGCGGCGGACTCGGAGTGGCCGATGTTGGTCTTGGCAGAACCCAGCAGAGTCGGGTTCGCGGCCTGTCGGCCCGGGCCTAGCACGCGGCCCAGCGCGGTGGCCTCGATGGGGTCACCGAGGATGGTGCCGGTGCCGTGGGCCTCAACGTAGTCCACGTCTTGTGGGCGGATACCGGCGTCGGCATAGGCGCGCTCGAGGACATCGACCTGTGCCTCCGGGTTGGGAGCGGTCAGGCCGTTGGAGTGGCCGTCGGAGTTGACCGCGGTGCCCTTGATGACGGCGTGAATGGTGTCGCCATCGCGCTCGGCGTCCTCGAGGCGCTTGAGCACGAGCACGCCCGCGGCATCCGCGCGGACGATGCCATCGGCATCATCGGAAAAGGCGTGGATGGCGCTGGTGGGCGAGGTAACTCCCAGCTCGCTAAAGCCAATAGAGGCGTGCGGCGAGGCCAAGATGTTCACGCCGCCGGCGAGTGCCGTATCAGCCGCCCCCACGCGCAGGTCCTTGACCGCCTGGTTGACCGCCACGAGGGAGGCGGAGCACGCGGTGTCCACGTTGATGGAAGGGCCGCGCAGATCGAAGGCGTAGGACAGACGGTTGGCAATAATCGCCGAGGACGTACCCGTCATGGCATAGGGATGCATCTCGGCCGGATCGGCGGTAATGAGCATGCCGTAGTCATTGTTGGTGGAGCCCATGTAGACACCGGTGGCCGTGCCGCGCAGCTGGTTGGCGGGTACGCCGGCGTCCTCGAGGGCCTCCCACGAGACCTCCATGAGGATGCGCTGCTGCGGGTCCATGTTGGCCGCCTCCAGCGGGGAGAGACCAAAGAACTCGGGGTCGAAGGAAGCGATGTCCTCGATATAGCCACCGTCGGTGTTCTGCTGCTCAATCTTCTCGCTGGTAATGGGATCGGAAGAGTATTCCGACCAGCGTCCGACAGGCAGCGGGCCGGTGCCAGCGCGGCCTTCGACGAGCATGGTCCAGAACTCATCAACGTTCTTAGCGCCCGGGAAGCGGCCAGCGTAACCGATGACGGCGATGTCACCGCCCGCGATGGTGGCCGGGCGTGGCGACGCCTCCTTCGGTGTGCTCTCCCCTGCAGCGGCTGCACCGTTGACCAGGCGCTCAGCCAGCTGCGCGATGGTGGGGTACTCGTAGGCCACGGTGGGCTCGAGCTTAATGCCGAGGAGGTTTTCTAACTCGCCGGAAAGGACCACTGCGTCACGCGAGGACAGCCCAAAATTCTCCAGCGGTTTGGTGTCCGTGATTTCCTCTGCCGACAGGCCGGTGGTCTGCGCAACCCAGGTGCGCAACCAGCCACGAAGCTCTTCAACGGTCATAAATCTCTAGCTTTCTTACGCGGACTAAAAAATATCTAACTCTGCATTCGATTTTGCGCAGCACAAAAGCGCGCACGTCGAAGCGTACATAGGGGTTATCGACCAATTATCTCACTTTGTTAACTTGGGTTTCATAACCGACATGCCCACAGGCAGCAGCAACCCCCGCCCCCGCAGTAGCGCGGGAACGGGGGTTTAAGCGTCGTGGGCTTAGGAAGCGAGGTAGCTCTTCTTGGCCACGCGGCGGGCAATCTTGCCCGAGGAGGTGCGCTTGATCTCGTTTGCGTTAAACCACTGGATGACCGCCGGGGTCACGCCGTGGTTCGCGGAGACCGCGGAGCGGATGGCTTCGGACGCGGCGGCGTCATCGGCCGGGTTGGCGCCATCGGCGCGCTCGATGAGCAAGACGAGCTCCTCGGTGCTGCCGCCCTCCACGGAGAAGGCCGCGATGGAGTCCGCACGCACGTGACCCGAGGCCTCCTGCACGGTGCCCTCGATGTCCTGCGGGTAGTGGTTGCGGCCTGCGACCACGATGAGGTCCTTGAGGCGGCCAGTGATGTAGAGCTGGTTATCCACGATTGCCGCGAGGTCACCGGTGGCCAACCAGTTATTGTCCTCCGGGGCATTCGGCACGCGGGTGCTCTCCGCCAAGCGCTCCCCCAGCGTGTTGTGGAAGGTCGAGGCGGTTTCCTCCGCGCGGTCCAGGTAGCCGGCGGCTCGGTTCTCGCCGTGTAGCCAGATTTCGCCCACGCGGCCATCCGGCAGCTCGGTCTTGGTCTCCGGGTCCACGATGGTCAGGTGCTGGGCCACGACGCTCTGGCCACAGGAGGCATAGGCCACGGAGTCCGCGGACTTCTCCACGATGACCGCCTCACCCTCAGCCAAGCGGTCGCGGTCGAAGTGGGAAATGACCGGGCGCTCCGGAGTCTGCGGCGTGGTGACAATCAACGAAGCCTCCGCCATGCCATAGGACGGGCGCAGAGCATCGCGGCGCAGGCCAAACTCTTCCTTGCCGAAAGTCTCCCAGAAGGAATTCACCGCAGACTCGGTCACCGGCTCCGAGCCGATCACGATGCCATCGACGTTGCTGAAGTCCAGCTTCTCCCCCTCCGCCGGGGCGCCGTAGCGCGCAGCGAGCTCGAGGGCGAAGTTCGGAACCACGGCATAGGTACCTTGCAGCTGCTCATCGATGGGCTGGCGCTTGAGCTGATCAATCCAGCGCTTGGGCTGCTGCACGAAGTCACGCGGCGTCATGATTTCCAGGTTGAGACCCAGAATCGTCACGAAGACCGCCAGGATGATGCCCATATCGTGGTGCATCGGCAGCCAGGACACCACGCGCGCCGGCAGCTTGATCTGCACCGCGGTGAAGATCTGCAGAACGTTGGTCATGATGTTGCGGTTAGTCAGCAGCACGCCCGCAGGTGTCCGGGTGGAGCCGGAGGTGTACTGCAGGAAGGCCGGGTGGTCCACCGGCGCGGTCTGCAGCGCGGCCAGGGCCGCCTTGCCCTCCTCCGTCTCCAGTGGGTTCACCCAGCTCTGCGCCAGGGAATCCGGCAGGGAGTCGATGGAGATGATGCGCGGGCGCTCGGCCGCCGGGCGGTCCGAGAAGTATGCGCGGTTCGCCGCAGCCGAGATGTTATTGGTCAGCACGATCGACGGGTTCGCGTCACCAAAGACCGCCCGCAGGTGGTCGGTGTGGCCGGGCTCGTTCGGATCATAGAGCGGGATCGGGGTCATGCCCGCGTACATCGCACCGAGGAAGCCGAAGATGTACTCGGGCGAGTTGCCCGCCAGGATCGCCACGCGGTCCCCCATCTTGCCCACCTGCTGCAGGCGCGCAGCCACTGCCTTGATGCGGGTATTGACCTGGGAACGGGTGACATCGCGCGGCGTTCCCTCCGGGTTATCGCTATAGACCCATTGGCGCATGACCGGGCGGTCCGGGATACCCGCCTGCTGCTCCGCGGCATAGACGTGTTCGGCAAGGCCCGCCAACGTGAGGTGGGGTGGCAGGGCGATGTTGCCCTTCTCGTCGAAGAACTGGCCGATCAAGGCTTTCAGGTCCATGTGGGAAAGCTCCTTCGTAGGGTAGAGCGGGGCACATACCCCTGCATCACGTACTTTTGACATTAAAAATATCAGAAGGACTACGCCGACCGTTACATGGCGCGCGGTGGAGGTGGGGTGCGGGGGCGTCGCCAAGCACTACTGCGCGTCGATGGTGTCCTTAGCCCACTGCGTGACCCACTGGTTGGCGGTGGTGCCTTCGATAACGTCCGGATTGTAGGCATACAGTGCGTGGACGCCGTTGGCGTCGATGAGATCGCGGGCGCGTTCGAGGCCGTTGCTAACGTCCAGAGGTGCATCACAGATGGAGTCATTCGGCGCGCAAATCTGGAAGGTGCGGTCCGCTAGCGCCCCGAAACCGTTGGCGCGCTCACCGCGCATCGTGGCACCCGGGACGATGCCCTGAATCAACGTCGAGACCGGCTGCAGGGCAATCTCCGCGCCCACGCCGCCGACGTGCGCGCCCGGGTTAATGCCCACGCCGTCCTGGCGCCGCCCGTCCGCGATGAGTGCAACGCCCGCCACGCTCTCTGCGGGCACGGGCCCGTTGCCGCCGCCGATTCGGTCCGCCACATCACCCGCGATGACCGCGCCCTGCGAAAAGCCGCTCAGGATGAACTTCGTGTTCGGGCAGGTCTCGTGCATGTAGGTCAGCTCGCCCTCCAGGCGCGAGGTGCCCTCGTTGCGGGAATCGTCGTAGCTCATCTCGTGCTGCGCGTTAATGTTCTTGAACTGCGCGGTGTACGGCAGCGTCCACACCTTAACGTCCTCGGGAACGTAGGCCTCCTTCAGCGGATTCGTAATCGACAGCATGAAGGAGTTCGGGTTCGCCCCCGGGTTGATCGGATCATCGTCCGCAGCGGATTCCCACGTTCCCGGCGCGGAGATGAACTCCACGCGCGGGCACCAATCCGGCTGCTCGGGGGTTGCGTTTTCTTCGCCCTCCCCCTGGGAGGGGGCGGGCTCCGCAAGGTTTCCTTGCTCTCCTTCCTCGCGGGTGTTGAGAAAGTGGACCGCTCCCCCGCCAATCACGGCGAGGAGAACAACGACGGCAAGGACGGTAAGTGTTTTACGCATGAAGAAATTTCTACCTCGAGAAGGCACGGGATTGTCTGGAAAATCCCTGCCACGTTACTGAGCGCAGAGCTTGCGACCCTGCTCGGTGATGAGCCGGACTAGTTCCTCGTGGCTAAGCTCGGTGCGACCCTGCTCAATGAGCTGTCCGGCCACTGCCGGTGCGGTGACGGCATCGCCCTGGCAGGAGGCCTGCGCGGCACCCACCACTTGGTCTTCCACGCCGTCGACGTTGACGCCGGCCTTCGCCACCGCAGCCAGGAAGTCCTGTTCTGGGCCTTGCGCGGGAGCGGGGGCGGGGATCTCGGAGATCTCTCGTGCGCCGCGGTCTTCCGGCTCCCCGTCCTGTTCCTCTTCGGTGCGCGACGCCGACGAAGAGCTTTCCGACGCCCCACTAGCTGACGCCGAGCTTGCCGACGCCCCGCCGCTCGCCGCGGAGGAACGCTCCAACGGCGCCACGGAGGTGTCGGTGGCCTCGCCCTCCTCGACGGTGGCGGAACCGCAACCGCTCAACAGGGCACCGGCGGCGAGCAGCATGGCCGCGCCGGCTGCCGCGGCGGGACGCGCGGAGAAAAGACGCATGGCGGTTCTCCTACTTCTTATCCGCCTGGACCTGGCCCATGACCTCACGGATGACGCCATGCTGGAAGGACTGGGTCAGCCCACCGGCCGGAATGGAGGTGTAGTCCTCCGTCGGCCAGCCAAACTCGCCCTGCTCCCAGCCGTGCTTGCCCCACTCGTCGAAGATCTTGCCCTTGAGGATGTAGTGCGCGCCGGAGTCCATGGACCAGTAGATGTTGCCGTGCTCGAATTCCTGGAAGAAGCCGCCGTTGACGGCCTTTTCCTCACCAACCGGGAAGCCCAGCTCGGACTCAGCAGCCTTCAGCTCCTTGTACTTCGCGCCGATGGCGCCGTGGACGATGTGGAAGGAACCGTCCGGGTTGCGGGTCAGCACGCCGTCCTCGAAGTCCTGGACCTGGCCGTCGCCGACCTTGCGTGCCTCGGCAACCGGGTACTTGAGGTCGCCGCCCTCGAAGCCGTTCTTGCCCCATGCATCGAAGAAGTCCTTCGGGATGGGCCAAGCGCCGGTCTCCGGGGTCCAGTAGATGGAGCCGTGCTCGAAGTGGACGTAGCGGCCGCGGCCGTCGGGGGTCTTTTCCTCGCCGGTCGTCGGGAAGCCCAGCCAGGAGGTCGGGCCACCAAGCTCGGAGTAGCGAGCGCCGATGCGGCCGATCACGGCGTGTGCGCCGGTCTCCGGGGACCAGTAGGCGGTACCAGCCTGGAAGTCCTGGGCCTTGCCGCGCTCGGCGACGTCATACTCGTTGTTCACGCAGTTACCGATGATGCCGGACTTGGTGGCCTCCGCAATGGCGCCGACCGGGGTGCAGTCCGCGCCGCGGTCGCTCTTGTCCAGGCCGAGGGAATCAGCGATGTAGGGCCATGCCTCGGTCATCTCAAACTGCCAGTATTCCCAGCTGTGAACGCCGGTCGGACGGAACTTGACCACCGGCTCGACGCCAGCGCGCTTAGCGTAATCAACGAAGGTCTGGGTGGACATGCGGGAGATGGCCTCCAGGCCCACGCCGGCCATGTTGGCCTGGCCCTTGGCCACCGATCCGATCTGGCCGTAGTCATCCTTGCCGTTACCGGCGGAGACATAGACCTTCATGTCCTTGAGGTTCTCGATGCCCAGCTTCGGATCGTGGTCGATCCAATCCTGGGAGTACAGGTCACCCCACATGTTGGTAGAGGTGAATCCGCCGGCATCGGCCTGCGCGGCTGTAATGGCCTCCGGCATGCCGGTGGTGGTGGTATCGAGGTAGCCCGAGAAGGAGCCAACGTACTTGAAGGCCCAAGGGTTGCGCTCAGCAAGGTTGACAGCGGCGGTACCGCCCATGGAGATACCGGTAACGGCGCGCTTGCCGTTGGAGCGGTAGCCCTTCTCCAGGATCGGGATGAGTTCCTTCATCAGGAAGGTCTCCCACATGTAGTGCCTGCCGTTGTCTTCCTTCTGCCAGTCGGAGTAGAAGGAGGACTCGCCGCCCACCGGCATGATGAGGTTGACGTTGCGGTCAGCGTACTGGGACAAGATATTGGTCTCGATGGTCCAGCCGGACTCGTCATCGCGGGCGCGCAGGCCATCAAGAGCCCAGACCTCCGGGAAGGTCTTGTCCGGGTTGGAGTACCAGTCACGCGCGAGCTGGATCTGCACGACCTGTTCCTTATCCGGCATGGCGGCGGACTTGATGTAGACCTTGAGGTGGCGGTTGGTCAGGTACTCAACGCGGGACACGGACACGCCCTCCGGCAAGCCCTCGATCTTCGGGTATTCCGTCTCCACCGGGGTACGCTGCGGCGGATTGGACGGGGCGAAGGAATCGGAGAGGTTGGAGCTGCCCAGAAGATCAGTAATTCCGTCGCTGGAAGAGCCGGAAGACTGCGCGTTTGCAATAGGCAGCAGCGCAAAGCCCACGGCCACGGCGGTGGGCAGTGCAGCGATGGTCAGGCCCTTGCGGGCTGCGGACGGGGAACGCAGGCCGGAAGCCTTGGCGGACCGGCGGGGCTGAGTTGACGCAGTGTTCGGCATTGAAGAGTCCTTGTTAGGGGTAAATCGAGATGAGGGCACGCGCTACCGCGAGCGGGCTCCGCAGGTTCCCCTCCTGCGGAACTCGCCACCGTACGCGTAGTGAGCGGTCTAATGTGTTCTCAAGTTTAAGTTTAACTTGAGACTTTGGGAAGGGGGACACGCCCACCATGTCTATGAAAAAGCCGCCGTGCTCAAGAGCACGGCGGCCACGCAGGAGATGATTACCAAGCGTTCATTACGTTAAGCACCTGTGGCTTGGAGCGTTCGAGTTGGTATCCGAACTGCTCCCAGTTGTGCAGGCCCTGTGCCGGGTAATTCGTCTGCAGGCGAACGCCCATTGCGCGGGCCTTCAGCTCCCACAGGCGGGTCGTGCCGTTGGCAAAGCCCTCCAGCGCCACGCCGGCCGCGATGTGCTCCGGACGGTAGCGCTGCTGATCCACCGGCCCCGGGATGCCGGACGCGGCGGAGACATAAACATCCGTTCCGTTCGCAGCCAGTTCCGGGATCAGATTGAAGGGGTCATTGCTGAAGCGCTTCGGGTTGATGATGGACCCGTACATGGCGTTGATGTTGAAGCCGCCAGCGTCGAGAAGCGCCAGGCGCATAAAGGTCTGAGCACCCGGCAAGGTCGTGGTGAGGTAGCCGGAGTAGGACAGCGCCTGGCGGAACTGCCCCGGGTGCTTGCCAGCGAGGGTGATGGCAGCGGTAGCGCCCATGGACAGGCCGGCAACTGAGTTATTGTTGCGGGCCACTCCAAAGTTGCCCTCCAGGTAGGCCGGCAGCTCCTGGGTCAGGAAGGTCTCCCACTGGTAGTTGACCGGCTTGACCAAGTCATAGGTGGCCGGGCCGTTCCAGTCCGCGTAGAAGGACGCTGCGCCACCCACCGGCATCACCAGGGTGATGTTGTGGTCGACATAGGTGCGCGCGGCATTGACGTCATTGATCCAGGCATTGGTGGAATCGGTAGCGCGCAGGCCATCGAGCAGGTACAGACCTGCGTTGCCGCCGTTCTTAGCCGGCTGGATCTGCACTGGGATGTTGCGGCCCATTGCCTGGGACCACACGTCGCAGCGCTGCACCCAGTAGCCGACGCGGTCCCACTCGCAGGCACCGGTGGCGTCGCCACGCAGCCAGTCCCGGTTGGCGGCGGATGCTTCTTGCGTACCCGCGGTCGCTACCAGGCCCAAAGCCACAGCGATGGCTGCCACCACTGAGAGGACCCGAGTCCGCAGGCCAGAGCTTAGTGAACTCATGTTTCTCCTTAACGTTTTTACTGCCACTACTACATCGCCAACACGCCAGCGATAGTTACAGATCAATAACAAGAATCTTGTTTAGCGTAATGCACCCTGGCAATTTTCGCCTACCCATGGGGGTGCTCCCCAGCTCACGCCAAGCTAATGGACAGGATAATCGCTCGGGTCAGACGGCAACATGAGCGTGCGCCCCGAGGTCAGCGAGAAAGCTAGGTTCGCGCGGAAGCGCTCCCACGTCAGGGGCGCGCTATAGGAAGCGATGAGCTCCTGCACTTCTGGGCTGTCCAGCGCGGCGCGCGCCTGGCGGGTCTTGTCCTTGTCATACCACGGCGGGAGATACTCGATGTCCGCGCCCGTGAGTGCTGCTTGCCATTCCAGCTCAAGGGATTTGTCGTGGCCCACGCGCCCGCCTTCCTCGCGGGGCATGCGTGCGGCCATCGGCGTGGCCAGACCAATCGTGTCAAGAACCCGGACATTGAGCGGCGCGTTCATCGACGTCATGCCCAAGTTCACCAGGTAGACCGTCGGCGGTTCGTTCATTCCCGGCTCGCGCGGAACGGTGAGCCAGTTGAGGAGGTCCTTTTCTTTATCCTCCACATAGATGGTGGCCAGGGCATCTCCGCCGACGAGTTTCTCGCCGGCTTCTTCATAGCCGCGCATGAACTTCATCCCCAGGTAATCCCGCGCCGAGCGCGGCGGGTGGCCCGCCTCGCGGTGGGTGGCATAGGTCCAGAAATCACGCTCATCCACGATGGACAGCGGCTTTTCATAGGCATCCCAATCCGTCGGATGCCCGCGCAGCACGATGATGAATGCCCACACCGCGCAGAAGGCCACCGCGAGCGAAGACACAAGACCCTTGAGCGGCAGCACGAAAACGGGGAGAAGGGCGGCGAAGAGCGGCAGCAGCAGCATACGTCCGTGCATGAAGTCACCGCCGACGCGCAGCACGTACAGCACGTGCACCGCCGCCGCCCCGACCATCAGGTAGGTCACGGTCGTGGCGCTGCGCAGCGCTGCCGGGCGCAGCTGGGCGCGGAAGGTCCACAACGCCGCACCCGCCAGCACGAGAACGGGCAGGTACAGGGCATAAGGCCCCACGAAATCCTTCAGGTAGTTCAGGCCGCTGCCCCACGCGCTTGACGACGCCGACTTGGCCACCGCCGTGTGCGGAGTCACCAGGCCGTAGTAGCCCATGCGGAAGAATTGGTAGCCCGCGGGGATGGGAAGGGCCGCGCCGAGGATGCCCAGCCACGCCTTCCAATTACGGTGTGCCGCCAAGAGCAGCAGGCCGGCCAGTCCGCCGTAGAGCGCGAACTCCGGGCGCACGAGCCAGGACAGCCCGGCCCACAGCGCTAGCCAGTAGGCGCTGGCGCTATCGCGGGACTGCGCCCAGTGCTGCAGCAGCGCCCACAGGGCCGCGAGGTAGAAGATGGACAGGCCCCATTCGAGCCCGGAGGTGAAGAAGTCACGGGCTGGGGGCAGCGCGAGGTAGACCAGCGCGCCCGCGGGAGCCACCAGCGGTGCGGCAGGCTGGCCCGAGCGGAAGAAGGCGCGTGCCGTGGCCCACGCCCCCAGCACCATCGCCGCAACCGCCAGCACGAGGCCCAGGTTGACGGCGATGGATTCCAGCGGGGCGTTCGTTACCCACCGCACGAGGAGGATCAGGTATTGCCACAACGTCGAGGTATTGGCCTCCACGCGCTCGCCCGCGTTGAAGACGGGCCCGTTTCCCTCCTCGAGGTTGCGCACAGTGCGCAGGACGATCAGGCCGTCGTCGGAGATCCAGCGGCGGGCGAATCCACCCCAAAACGAGAAAACTCCGATCACGATGACCGAGGCCAGCGCGCTGAGCGCGGCCGCGGTACGTGTATCGGATTTTCGCATGAGGAGAGAGTTTAGCACTTGCCTTGCCCTGTTCCCGATCGCCGCTGGCTAGCCCACCATTACCGGCATGATGTAGACCGCCATGGCGATGCATGCCAGCCACACCAGGGCCAGAATTTGAAGGACGCGGTCCTCCAAGGCGATCTCGTCTGGTGCACCGCCATTGCCGCGGTCCACATCGGCGGCATAGCGCAGGATGGCGATGGTGAACGGCACCATGGAGATTTGGTACCACACGCTGGCCGGCCCATCAGACTCGTTGGAGAGCTGGAAGCCCCACAGGGAGTAGGACATAACCACGGCAGTAGCCGCCAGCGTCCATACGAAGCGCAGGTAGGTGGGCGTGTAGCCCTCCAGGGATTTGCGGATCTTGGCGCCCGTGCGCTGGGCTAAAAGGATCTCCGAGTAGCGCTTACCCGAGGCCATGAACAAGGAGCCGAACGCGGCCACCAACAGGAACCACTGGGAAAGCTCAATGCCCGCGGCCACGCCGCCGGCCATGGTGCGCAGCATGAAACCGGAGGACACCAGGGCGATGTCGATCACCGGCATGTGCTTCCACCCGAAGCAGTAGCCCAGCTGCAGGCCGATATAGATAGCCATGACGATGGCGAGCTGCAGACCGGCCGTGGCCAGGAAGGACAGGCCAATCGAGCCGATGATGAGCACGGCCGCCATGACATAGGCCAGGCCCACCGGAAGCACGCCCGCCGCGATCGGGCGGAAGCGCTTCGTCGGGTGTGCACGGTCAGCCTCCACATCGCGGGCATCGTTGATGAGGTAAATGGAGGACGCGCCCATGCAGAAGACGATGAAGGCAAGGAGGACGTCGAGAAGCACGCGCGAATGGAACAGCGAGTCCGCACCCGCGGCCGCAGGGGCGGCCAAGACCAGGACGTTCTTGACCCACTGCTTGGGGCGCAGGGCCTTGACCATGCCGTCGGCAAGGTTCTTCGGGGGCTTGCGCTTGCGGCCGGTATCGATGCCGGAGGTGTGCGGCTCAGAGTGGAAGACTCTCTGCTCACCGTCGTCGACGCGGTTTGGTCGTTCGCTCATGCGGTCTTCCTTTCATAGCGGTGACATGCTTCCGCGGTGGCGGCCCCCAGCAGGGCGCCGAACGCCGTATCGGATGGGTAATGTACCCCGAGCACCATACGCGAGGCCATCATGACCGGCACACCGACGAGCGGTGCCGGGGTTCCCAGAACGTGCGCGGCGCCCACGAGGAACGCGGTTGTCGACGTCGCGTGGGAGGACGGAAAAGACAGCTTAGACGGGGTTTTCACGCCCACCTTGACGTAGTCATAGTCCGGGCGCTTGCGGCGCACAATGCGCTTGATCACAACGCTGGCCGCGTGCGCCGTGAAAGCGCCCACGCCAACAGCTACCCACTGGCGGCGGCGCGCCGGCTTCTGGTAATTCACAGCGGCACCCAGACCAGAGAGAGCCAGCCAGCCCAGGGCGTGCTCGCCGAAGTGGCTTAAGCCCCGCGCGGTGGGCAGAACGCCGGGGGCCTCGAAGGCCACGTCCTGAATCTTCTCGAGGACGTGGGATTCGGCGACAGAAAGCTTATTGGGCATCGAAGACCTTTCGCCAGGACTCGCGGGAGGTCAGCTCCGGCAGGGCCGCGCGGTACTCGGCGCGCAGGTCGTCGAAGTTCTCCTCGATTTCCTTGAGCAGCTCGCGGGTGGACTTCACCAGCTCGAGGGCCAGCTCTCGGTCGCGCTTGCGGAAGGCCACGCCGGTGCCGCCCGCGGTGGAAACGGTGGCGGAATCGACGCGGGAGAGCGTGAACCAGCGGGCCTCCTCCGGGGTGAGGTTGAGCTGCGGCGCCTCGTGATGAGCCGGGTCTTCCTTGGTAACCAGGTGCTTGGCAGACTTGATGAGCCACGGGATCTTCTTGATCTTGCCCAGGCGGCCGCCGATGTTGCGGGTCGGCACGCCCGGCGCGCCGGTGGGCGCGGGCAGCTGATCCGCCGACTCGATGATGACGGCGTCCGGGAATTCCTTGCGGATCGCCGCGATGCGCGGCAGCGAGGACTCCAGGATGTCGAAGAGTTGATCCGGGCCGGCCAGGAAGTCCTTCATGGCTTCTAGCTGGATGGCCATGGTGGAGTACTCCATGCACATGGTGTGCTTGAGGGTGGACTTGAAGATGGACTTGGTAATCCCGCGCGCATCGCCCTCGTGGTAGAGGGCCGCCACGATGAGGCGGTTGCGCAGGTGAAAGTAGGCCTGCCAGTCGATGGCATCGTCCTTATCCGCCCACGCCATGTGCCAGATGGCAGCGCCCGGCCAGGTCACCGTCGGGAAACCGTGGGCGGCGGCGCGCAGGGAATATTCAGTGTCATCCCACTTGATGAACAGCGGCAGCGGCTGCCCGATGCTCTCCGCGACGACGCGCGGGAAGAGGCACATCCACCAGCCGTTGTATTCCACGTCGACGCGGCGGTGCAGCGCGCGGGAGTCGTACTTCTTCGGGTCGAGGTGGGACTGGGCGTCACCGATGGCGCGCAGCGGGTACTTGGCAAAGTCGTGGTCGTAAACGGCGTGCTCGGCCGCGCCCCACATGAAGTCGGCGCGGTTGACGCGCTCGCCGGTGGTGCGCAGCTGGGAGCGCTCCTGCAGGTTGAGCATCTGGCCGCCCACGATGAAGGGCTTGGCGGCGTAGCGCGCTGCTTGGACCGCACGGAGGATGGAATCCGGCTCGATGGCGATGTCATCGTCCATGTAGAGGATGTAGGGCGAGTCGGTATTCTCCAGCGCCTCGAACATGATGCGGGAGTACCCACCCGAGCCGCCCAGGTTTCCCTGGCGGAACTCGCGGAAGCGCTCACCGAAGTGCGCCACCGCGTCGTCGTAGCCCGGCTCGTCCGCCGGGTGCTGGTTGCCCTGATCCGGCATAAGGACGTAGTCGATGATGCCGTCCACCACCGGGTCCTCTGCCAGCGCCTGCAGCGCCGCGACGGCATCGGTGGGGCGGTTGAAAGTCGGGATGCCCACGGCGACGCGCTTGTCCTGCGCCGGGTACTCACTGCCGTCCGGTAGGAGCTGCGGGTTCGGGGCGTGGGGGGCGCACCAGGAGGCGTCGGCAAGCACGGTGTCCTTGACGGCGGAGGCGTCGAACCACAGCAGGCCGCCGTCCTCGAAGTTCTTCAGGGGCAGCTCAAACTCGTGGTGGCCGGTGGTCACCACGTGGTTGGCCACGGCGATGCGCTGGCCATCCTGCTTGGAACGGTAGAGGGAAATGTTGGCCTCGCCCTCGACGTCCATCACCAGCACGATGGACTTCAGCTGAGACCAGCGGCGCCAGTAGGCGGCCGGGAAGGCGTTGAAGTAGGTCTCGAAGGAGGCTTCCTCGCCGGCCGGGATGGTCACGGAGGTGCGGCCGCTCCAGCTGAGGCGCTCGCGGTTTTGCTCGGACTCGATGAGGTAGAGCATGCGGACGTCGACCGGCTCGCCACGCTTGGGCAGCAGGATGCGCTGTACGGGTTCGTACGCAGCAGATTTGTTGGCAGTCACGATATTTTCGGTTCTCCACACAGGTTTCGACAGTATTCAGGAACCAAGATTAGTGGTTTCGCACTCTTCAGCTGAGTTCCCACGCGGCTGAAAGCTAAGCCGAGAGGGGTGCATCCTCCGAGATGGGTTCGATGCCCAGACGGTTGAGCATGTAAAGCACGCGGGCGCCGAGGTCGTCAGCCAGCTCGCGGGTCTCCTCTACGGTTTCTGCCGTAGCGATATCCCAAATCTTGATGTCCTTGCCGACTTCGTCGCCTATGATTGCGGCGCCAAAAGGAAATCGACCTCGATGGTCACGAACTCGTGGCCGCAATTGTCAGAGGCTCAAGAGAGTGTCGAATCGGAGGGAGATTGAGAAAGTAGAGAACAATACTGACTAATTTTTCGCTAACTGACAACTATTAACTCTGTGCAATAAGAAGGATACTCCTCATAGCAACACATGATCAGAGTGTCTTTCTTCCTATTTCAGTCAGCTCAAAGAGTCGACTTTAGCGAACCTCTTCCCAACTGCTCCCCAAGTGAGATAAACGCCGGTACAAACAAGAAATGCTGCAAAAAGAACGCCAGCAAGGGAAAACGAAACCTTCAGAGAAATCCCCGCCATCACATGCCCCAATGAGGAACCAAGGATAGCCAGATGCAATGTAGAACTCAGCACAGCGAAAACTACCGACAAGGCCATTGACAAAGTCAAGTAGCAAAAAGGCAAGCCGATGAACCGTGCGACATTGATCATCGGAGTTGCAACACCAATTCGCGCGAGCCGCTCAGTGGTGACTTTAATCTGGTCCACCCCCCGCGAAAAAAGAAAAAACAGATAGCAATCCAACGAATAGCAAGGGAAGACCAAAGATGATAAGAAAATCCCAGTCTTGAATGCCCTGGCCAAACTGCTCTAATGCCAGCACCTCTGTCTGGGAAACCGACAACACAATAGCGGGAATGCCAAGCACGTAGTGAGGTTACCCTCGTTTAGTGGACACCCTATTTGTACGGATCTTGTGTCCGTGGGAGAGGATGTTCATTGTGAGTCAACAGCGCAAGAAGTACACGCCGGAGTACCGGCGTGAAGCCGCGAACCTGGTAATCGAATCGGAGCGCCCGATCGCTCATGTGGCTAAGGAGATTGGTGTTTCCGCCGGGCTTTTAGGCCGATGGGTCAAACTCGAGCGGGAACGCCGAGGAGCCTCGGATGGGATGAGTGAGGCTGATCTTCGTGCTGAGAATGCTCGCCTGCGCCGTGAGTTGGCTGAAGCCAAGATGGATAACGAGTTTTTGTCAAAAGCGACAGCCTTCTTCGCCGCGAAGCAACGCGAGCAGAAAAGTTCGAATTGATGCAGCAGGAGAAGGCGAACTACAGCATCAAGCGCATGGCACGGCTATTAAAAGTGTCTCGGTCTGGGTACTACAAATGGGCTGATGCTCAGCAGAAACGACTATCCGGAAAAGATGATCGTGCAGCGTTTTACGATGATGTTGACCGAAAGATTCATCGGATTTGGAAAGACTCTGATGAGGTTTATGGTGCTCCGCGGATCACCGCAGAACTTACCGAGCGCTACCGCATTTCGCTTAACCGTAAGACTGTGGCGAAGCGGATGCGCGTGATGGGCATTGAAGGGATTTCACCGCGTGCCTTTGTCCCGGTGACAACGATCCAAGCCAAGCGTAGATCTACGCTTCCTGACCTGGTTAAACGCATGTTTGATACTGGTGAGCTCAACCGGGTGTGGATGTCGGATATTACCTACCTGCGCACCGGTGAAGGATGGTTGTACTTGTGTGCGGTCCGCGACGGCCATTCCCGCAGGGTATTGGGCTGGGCAATGGATAGCGTTCAAGATACACACCTGGTCGAGCGGGCCCTGCGGATGGCGCACACACTGCGTGGTGACGTTCCTGAAGGACTGGTGTTTCACGCTGACCGTGGAACGCAATTTACCAGTGAGAAGCTCTGGGAGGTGTGTCGCAGCCTGGGCATTGCTCAGTCTGTGGGGCGTACTGGTGTGTGCTTCGATAACGCGATGGCCGAGTCGTTCTGGTCGACGCTTAAAACCGAGTTTTACGACCGTAAACGCTGGGCGACCCGTGATGCCGCGCGCAAGGCCGTTGCCTACTGGATTGAAGTCGTCTACAACCGTCGGCGCCGGCACTCCGCACTCGGAATGGTCAGCCCCGTCGACTTCGAGAACAAGTCCGGTTCAACCACCAGCAGAAAAGAAATAGCTGCCTAACCACTAGGTAGCTCCACTAAGTGTCCACGATTTGCGGGCAACCCCAGTAGCACAACGGGAGAACTATCGCCTTTGTCGCTGAATGAAGCTCGGCCGAAAGAGCACCAACTATTGAAACACCCGCAGCAATCTTCGAAAAAGACGCCAATAACCTTTCAAGAGAGACAACTACAAAAAGCACTGTTCGACTGCCCACCCGCGGAGTTGACAACCTATATAGGAACACATTACGTTGTTAGCAGTTCCACCTCAGGGCACCGAAGATTCATAACCTGTCCACCCGATTGGCTGGTTATGTTTATTTCCGTTCCCTCCGTCTGAAAGGACAGTGGAACTAGTCGCTGGCTTCGGTATGGCTTATTCCCGCCCCTGTCTGAAAATGATCCGGGGGTGATGCCGCCGAAGACGGTGGCACACTCAAACTGCTAATAGGAACCTGACCCAGCCCAGGTGGTATGAGGTCTCACAGTAATGTGGATGCCAGCGCAAGCATGTCCGACAACCCCAGCGATGAAGCTTAAATAGTCCAACTTCTAATTCATCGCTAGGAGGCATACACCCATGGCCTATGACTTCGTCATTGGCGTAGACGTCGGCAAATACTTCCACCACGCCTGCGTCCTCGATCCCCAAGGCAGGCAAGTCCTGTCCAAACGCATCAATCAGCATGAAGGCTCGCTACGCAAGCTCTTCGGCCAATTCCTCGCCGACAACGCCTCGGTCCTTGTCATTGTCGATCAGGCCAACAACATCGGCCGATTAACCGTCGCAGTCGCCCAAGACATGGGGGCAGATGTTCGCTATCTACCAGGGCTTGCGATGCGACAGCTCTCTCGCATCCACGTCGGCAACTCCAAGACCGATGTACGCGACGCCTACGTCATCGCCCATGCCGGTCTTAACCTTCCAGATTCCCTGCGCAGTGTCGACCGCGTTGAGGAAGTCTTTATCCAGCTGATTTAGGCCGTGACAGCGGCATCCTCCGAGATGGGATCGATGCCCAGGCGGTTGAGCATGTAGAGCACGCGGGCGCCGAGGTCATCGGCCAGCTCGCGGGTCTCCTCCACGGTCTCGGCGGTGGCGATATCCCAAATCTTGATGTCCTTGCCGGCCTCGTCGCGCGGGATCTCGCGGCCCAAGTACACGATGTAATCCGGGATGGTCACCAGACGCAGGTCCTCGAGGTAGCGGTCCGGGTGCTCCGCCATGCCGCGTTCTTGGAGCACGTGGGCCATGTGGGAGTCGGGGTCGTTTTCGGGGTGGGCTACGGCGGCATCGACGAGCAGGGCCTCGCCGGCGTACTTCTTCGTCAGCGCTACGGCAGCCTGCGCCAGCGCGTGGTCGGTTCCCGCGGCGAAACGCACGTGGATGCGGTGGGCGCCGAAGTGCTCGCGGACCTCGCGCTCCACCATCACAGGGATGAACTCTTCTAAGGTTGCGCCGGCCTCGTGGCGCTCAATGGTGGCGTCGAGGAAGGAGTCAATCTCCTGGGCGGTGTACTCGTGGCCATAATCTGCGTGTAAATCCTGGCGCAACGTATCGAAACGGCGGGCGTTCGGGGAAGTCATCTCTAAACTCACTTTCTGTTCGCCTATTGTTAACCTACTGTTAACCTTAAGTGATTGTTGGCCAGACCACAAGTTTTATTTTCTTTGGTCTAGTTCCGTACGCTGGCACAACCTCCCCATAAACGGCCAAAGGCCCGCCGGGTGTTCCGGCAGGCCTTCTTGGATTGTTCCTTCTTCTTATCGGGAATGCGCGTTGCGCGACTGCGCAGCTTGAGGTGTTCCTCGAGCCGCTCCGGGGACATCTTCCACATGCTGCGGTCTGCGCGCTTCTTCTTGCGCTGCGCCATGCCGTCACCTCCTTCCATCGAGGTGTTTCAGCATAGCGCGCCACGCTGCGCTACCGGGAGCGGCCGGGCCAGCGCCGTGGCCTAGTGGCCACGCTCCTGCTCCAGGGCCTTGCCCTCGTTCCAGAATGGAGCCAGCTTGTTATCGAACATGCTCAGCGCGGACGCGATGGCCATGTGCATGTCCAGGTACTGGTAGGTGCCCAGGCGGCCGCCGAAGAGAACCTGGTTCTCGCGGGCCTCAGCGGCGGCGAGCTTGCGGTAGGCCTCCAGCTTGGAGCGGTCCTCCGGGGTGTTAATCGGGTAGTACGGCTCATCGCCCTTCTCGGCAAAGCGCGAGTACTCCTTCATAATGACCGTCTTGTCCTTGGGGTACTTATCGGCGCGCTCGGGGTGGAAGTGGCGGAACTCGTGGATGCGGGTGTAATCGACGTCCGCATCGTTGTAGTTCATCACCGGGGTGCCCTGGAAGTCACCGGTTTCGAGCACCTCCAGGTCGAAGTCCAGCGTGCGCCAGCCCAGCTCACCCTCGGCGAAGTCGAAGTAGCGATCCAGTGGGCCGGTGTAGACCACCGGCGCGCTTGGCGACGCCCCCCGCACTTCCTCGCGCACGTCGAACCAGTCGGTGCCCAGACGGACGTCGATAAGCTCGTGCTCCGCCATCTTCTCCAGCCAGGCCGCGTAGCCGTCGACGGGCAGGCCCTCGTAGGTGTCATTGAAGTAGCGGTTGTTGAAGGTATAGCGCACCGGAAGGCGCGTGATGTTGCCGGCCGGCAGCTCCTTCGGATCGGTCTGCCACTGCTTTGCGGTGTAATCGCGGATGAATGCCTCATAGAGCGGGCGGCCAATGAGCGCGATGGCCTTTTCCTCCAGGTTCTGCGCCTCATCCACGGCGAACTCGCCGGCCTGCTCCTTGATGAGCTCGCGCGCCTCGTCCGGGGAGTAGTAGCGACCGAAGAACTGGTTAATCAGGCCCAAGCCCATGGGGAACTGGTAGGCCGTGCCATCGTGCATGGCGAAGACGCGGTGCTGGTAGTCGGTGAAGTCGGTGAACTGGTTGCAGTACTCCCACACGCGCTTATTCGAAGTGTGGAAGAGGTGCGCGCCGTACTTGTGAACCTCGATGCCGGTCTCCGGCTCGGCCTCCGAGTAGGCGTTGCCGCCTAGGTGCTCGCGGCGCTCGACGATGAGCACCTTCTTGCCCAGCTGGGAGGCTGCGCGCTCGGCCACGGTCAGGCCAAAGAATCCAGATCCAACAACGATGAGGTCATATGCAGTCATGGCCACCAGCTTAAGGCAGCAACACGTGCAAACGGCGGGTGACACCCAAGCGAGGAAACTCGCGTGTCACACCTTCTGCCACTCCAACACCTGACGTAACATCTGTCCCGTTAGTTAACTTTTTGCGCTTCTCTTAACCTTGTGGCGCCACCATCCTAGGGAGTAACAGTGCACCTCAAACGTCGTCTTGTTCCCGCGAAATCGACGTGGTCAACGCCGGTTATCGCCACGGTCACCTCGATCGCTGTGGTCGCTGCCGCAGCCGTGGGCGGCCAAACCCTCATCCAGACCCAGGAAGCGGGCAGCGGCCCCATCGAAGTGAGCTCGGCCTCCGAAACCTTCGGCTCTGGCGAAACGGTCGTCGTGGATGACCCGGCCATCGCAGCCCAGGGCGAGGGCGAAGGCCCGCGCGCCGTCAAGCAATTCCACCGCGATGAGACCTTCTCCTCCTTCGCCGTCACGTGGAAGGGCACGCGCGATGTCGCGGCCTTCGTCCGCGCGAAGCAGCCGGACGGGTCCTGGTCCGAGTGGTACGACATGGACTCGATGTCCTACAACAACGATGACCCCAACGCCACGAACGGCACCGAGCTCATCTTCGTGGGAGATACCAACGACGTGCAGGTCTCCATCAACAACGTGGACCTGGTGACCGGGTCGAACTTGGATGAGAAACTCACCGAGTCCCCCGTTGAGGACGCCGCGCTTGACGACGCCCCCTTCAACGTCGGCGACATCGCCCCCGTTGCCGAGACCGAAGAGCTTCCGGCCAACAGCGACGTCGAAGGCCTCGAGGCTGTCTTCATGGACGGCAACGCCCAGGAGGGCGAGGGCATTGAGCCAACCGCTGAGACCGATGGCATGCCGCGCGTGGTTTCGCGCGCCGGCTGGGGCGCGAATGAGAATATCCGCTGCAAGGGCGCCGACTACGACGACGGTGTGAAGGCCATCGCGCTGCACCACACCGCGGGTTCCAATAACTACACCCGCGCGCAAGCAGCCGCGCAGGTGCGCGCTGCTTACCAGTACCACGCCCAGAATTTAGGTTGGTGCGATATCGGATACAACGCGCTGGTGGATAAGTACGGCACCATCTACGAGGGCCGCTACGGCGGGCTCGCTAAAGCTGTGCAGGGTGCGCACATCGGCGGTTTTAACAAGAACACGTGGGGTATCTCCATGATCGGCAACTACGAGACTGCGCAGCCGACGGAAGCCCTCTTGGAATCTGTCACCGACCTTGCCGGCTGGAAGGGCGCCATTTCCGGTGTCGATCCGACCTCCCGCGTCTCCCTTCGCTCGGAAGGCTTCGGTGGTTCGCGCTACCCAGCAGGCGCTTCTGCCCCCGTCTATGGCCTCTTCGGCCACAGCGATGTGCACTACACCGCGTGCCCGGGGCAATACACCATTGCCCAATGGCCGAAGATCCGCGCGGCGGCGCACAAGAAGTACCTGGCCATCAAGTCGGGCGCGTCTGGTTCGACGTCGACGGACTGGGACAACGAGTATACGACCACACCAGACACCCCTGACTCCACGCCGAGCACGGCTGCGCCGTCTGCCCCCGCACCGGCCCAGGAGGCAACATCCTCGCTGGGCGATACTGAAATCCCGATGAGCACCGTAACAGCACTGGTAGGCCTGGCCGGCACGCTCTTCGCCATCATGTATGCCCGCTCGGACCAGCAGATTGACACGGACCAGACCGTCAACGGGCTGCCGGTGGAGCAGATCCCGGGCATCGTGACCAAGGTGCTGTCCTTGAGCAAGAACGAGGGCTTGAAGGAAACGTGGACGGCGGTCCTTAACGCCTTCGGCCCAGCGCTGGGATTGGCTGTGGGCGGGCCGGATGAGTCGGCCGGCATCATCTACCAGCTCTTTCAGAACGGCATCGTCCTAGGCTCTGAGGACACTGGTACGCACGCACTCGTGGGACGCATCGCCAAGGAATGGGCTTCCGGCGACAACTCGGCGACGCTCGGCTTGCCGACGTCCAACGAAGTCCCCACCGGCCTCGGCAAGGAAGTCCGCGTGCAGTTCCAGGGCGGTTCCATTGTCTACAACCCGGAGACTGAGCAGATTCAGGTGTTCACGGACTAACCCCAAAGCACCCCAAGTCTAAGCGGGATCGCCGATGTAGCGGGAGCCACCTGATGGCTTCCGCTTCGGCATTTATTTGGGCTTGGGGTTTAGGTATCCGGGAGGGCTGAACCTAAAAAGTCCCCTGTGGTCTGCTGCTTCAATGCTGCCTGTGCCGCTTGGTATGCCGGCTGCGAAGTAATCGGCTCCGCCCAGGGTGGTACATACCCCACCCCGCCCCGCAACCTAAAGACATAGCCGGCACCAGTCGGCTTATCCGGGTCATCATCATTGATGCCATTGTGATAAGCACACAACATCGTCAGATTCGGCGGATCCGTCGCCCCACCCGCCTGCCACGGCACTAAATGATGCACCTGGCAATAATCCGCCGGCTTATTACACCCCTCACGCGCACACGTCGGATGCTCCGCACTCGCCATAATCCGCTGCTCAAACCCCGCCAAACGCCGCACACGATGCAACCACACCGGCCCTATAGTCGGATGCACCAACGTCACATACCCAACCTCCGCAAACTTATAAGACACAAACTCCCGGCCCGTCATCCGCCCACCGTTGGTAAGCACGAGCTCAATATCATCGCCCTCACCCCGCACAATCTGGTCCAACTCATCCAAGGTGACCACCACATTGGTTGCTACCGCAGGCTTCGAACCCCCATGCGCCTGGTTAAAGAACACCTGACCTGCCGCATCCAATAAATCAGTCGGATTAATCGACTCCAATGTCCCGCGCATCTCACTAATGCGCAAGGCTGAATCAGTAATCGTCAACGAATGCGGCCCCACCTTCCGATACGTCAAGCGCACCCCAGGTTCAGGCACCCGCTGCGGCCGCAACTGCTTCAAGCGTTCCTTCGCTACCTTTGGGATTTGGTGTGCTGGAGTCCCTGCCAACCTGACACGCAGATTCCACGCATCCAACTCCTTTTTCACCTTGGCGGTATACGACTCAATCAAACTCAACGTCGCCACATCATGTCCTTGGGCAACCGCAGCCGCACGCGCTTGGCGCTGCTTGCCCGTAAAACGCGTCGACCCAAAATACACACGATGCAGCCCAGCTAACTCCACCGCATCAGCCAATGAAGCGCCACGCGCGCGTAAATCATCCACACTGCCTACCGCAAGCCCCACAAGATCCAACCCCGAACTGCGGTAGGAGAAATAAGTCTCCAAATCCCCCATGCGACAAAGACTAAAACACCACCACACACCCCGCAACCGGAGATATCAGAACCAGCGCTCGAGGACCTTTGCCACACCTGCTTGATGGTGCGGCAGCGTCACTGCATCTGCAGCGGCCACGACATCCGGATGCGCATTCTCCATGGCAACACCGCACCCTGCCCACTCAAGCATCTCGATATCGTTGGGCATATCGCCAAAGGCGATGATGTCTTCGCGGGCGATACCGTGATGCTCAGCCAGCCACTTCACTCCGCGGCGCTTCGTCACGTTGGGGGCCGCAACCTCTAGAACGCCCTCGGACATCGAGTAGGTCACGTGAGCAAGCTCGGAATCAATGTGCGGCGCGATGAGTTCGTAGAGTTCCGGCGCCGAGAACGCGGTATTACGAATCAACAGCTTGACCGCCGGTCGAGACACCAACTCCCCCACGCTCACCAGCCCGAAGCCCTCAAAGAGCGCGTTCTCTGAATAGTGCGATTCCACCACGAAGAGTTCCTCAACCGGGTCCAAGACCGAGCCTCCCGCGCGCTCCGCCCCAAAGCCAACCCCGCCATGCGGCTCGAGCACCTTTGCAGCGACCTTCACGGTTTCCGCGAGGGCCTCAGGCGAAAGCTCGTGGGCGGAGAGAACGCGGTCCTCCGCCGAGTCATAAATCACCGCACCATTTGATGTCACGCAGACTGGGCGCACGGTCAGCTGCTCGAGCACGGGCATGATCCACCGGAAGGGGCGCCCAGTTGCCAGCGCAAACTCGCTGCCCGCGGCGACCGCACAGGCCACAGCTTCGCGGTTTCGCTTGGGCACCCGGTGGTTTCGGTCCAACAAAGTACCGTCGATATCGCTGATGATGAGGCGCGGAGCGTGGTCCGAGAATACTTCATTGGCCATAGCCCCGAGTCTACGTCAGGTTGAGACACACGACGGCACGGATAAGCGCCCAACGACGAAAGCGGCCGCCACGAGACTACTCGTCACGGCCGCGCCTTCGTGCGTCGTTCAGGTCTTAGGCAATCACGTCGTCATCGTCCACGTCTTCCCAGTTCAGGGAACGCTTGATGGCGCGCTTCCAATCGCGGTAGAGAGCCTCAACTTCTTCCTTTTCGCGTTGCGGCTTCCACACCTTGAAGTCACCTTGCTGGGAGCTCAGCACGCTGAGATCATCCCAGAAGCCGGAGTCAAGGCCCGCAGCGAAAGCAGCACCCGTTGCGGTGGTCTCCACGTTCTTCGGGCGGTGCACCTCCACGCCAAGCATGTCCGCTTGGAACTGCATGAGCAGCTCGTTCATCGTCATGCCGCCGTCGACGCGCAGCTCGGTGATCTCCACGCCGGAGTCCGCCACCATGGCATCGGCGACGTCGCGAGTCTGGTACGCCGTGGACTCGAGGACCGCGCGGGCCAGGTGTTTGCGGTTGGCAAAGCGGGTCAGGCCCACGATGACGCCGCGGGCATCCGGGCGCCAGTACGGGGCGAACAGACCAGAGAAGGCAGGAACGATGTAGACGCCACCGTTGTCCTTAACCTCACGGGCCATGTTCTCGATGGAGGCAGAGTTCGGGATGATCTGCAGGTTATCGCGCAGCCATTGCACCAAGGAACCGCCCATGGACACGGACCCTTCGAGCGCATAGACAGGGCGCTCGCCCTCGCGCTGGAAGCACACGGTGGTGAGCAGGCCGTTCTCGGAGAACTTCGGGGTAGTACCGGTGTTGAGCAGGAGGAACAGGCCGGTACCGTAGGTATTCTTGGCGGAACCCGGGCGGAAGCAGCCCTGGCCGAACATGGCGGCCTGCTGGTCACCTAGAATGGCGCGAATCGGCACGCCGGCCAGCGAGCCGCGCTCGCGCACGGTTCGGAAGTCACCCAGGGACGGGCGGATCTCCGGGAGCATGGACGTCGGGATACCCATCTCCTTGCACAGTTCCTCATCCCACTCGAGCTTCTCGATGTCCATGAGCAAGGTGCGTGAAGCATTAGTGACGTCGGTAGCGTGCAGGGCCTCCTGGCCGTTGTCGCCATCGGCGCCGCCGGTAAGGTTCCACAGCAGCCAGGTATCGATGGTGCCGAAGAGCAACTCGCCCTTTTCAGCGCGCTCGCGCGCCCCCTCGACGTTATCGAGGATCCACTTCACCTTCGGACCGGCCGGGTAAGAGTTGATGATGAGGCCGGTGCGGCGGCGCCACTTGTCCGCGCCCTCCTCGCCGGCGAGCTCCTTACAAATCTCGGTGGTGCGGGTATCTTGCCAGACAATGGCGTTGTACACCGGCTCGCCAGTGTTCTTGTCCCACACAACGGTGGTTTCGCGCTGGTTAGTAATACCGAGGGCGGCGATGTCCTCGATGTTGATGTCGCCGTTGGCCAAAGCCTCACCCACCGCGCGGCGGGTGTTGCTCCAGATTTCCTCCGGGTCGTGCTCGACCCAGCCCTTCTCTGGGAAAATCTGCTCGTGCTCGAGCTGGCCGACGGACACCTGCTCTCCGTCGTGATTGAAAATGATGCAACGCGTGGAGGTCGTACCCTGGTCAATCGCTGCAACGTAGCTCTTGGTGGACATAAGTTTCTCCTTGTCGGGGGTGTTTTAAAGGGCTATGGATAGCAGGCCAACGGCGACGGCCGCCAGCGTCGGTGCAACTACCGGGACCCATGCATAGCCCCAGTTGGCGTCTCCCTTGTCCTTAATGGGAAGGACGAAGGCGTACATGATGCGGGGGCCAAGGTCACGGACCGGGTTAATCGCGTAGCCGGTGGCGGTGCCGAGGGACAGACCAATAGAGACGATGACGAAGGCAACACCGAAGTAGCTCAGCGGCCCCAGCTCTCCTCCGGTTGGGCCGAAGGCGATGAACATGAGCAGCACGCAGGTAGCGATGAACTCGGTAACCGCGTTCCACCCGTTATTCGGGTGCGCGGGCTTGGTAAAGAAGATGCCCCCGGTGTTCTTGTTGGCGCCGGTGACGTTGCCGGCTTCGTCGAGATTGTTGGCGTCGAAAAGCTGCTTAAAGGTAGCCCAGGCAAGGAATGCACCAAGCATGGCGCCGAGAATCTGTCCCAGCAGGTAGTAGGGAACGAGGCTCCACTCGAGGGAACCATTCACGGCCAGCATGATGGTGACCGCCGGGTTGAGGTGGCCACCGGTGGGGTCGGCAACACTAGCGCCGATGAACACCGCGAGGCCCCAGCCCATAGCGATGACGATCCAATCCGAACCGCGTGCGCCCGAGGTTCGAAGGTTAACAACGGCGCACACGCCGTTACCGAGCAAGAGCAGCAGCGCAGTGCCGATGAACTCCCACAGGAATGCATCCATTCCGGTCATTAGATGTCCTTTCTTATCTGCCTAGGCCAAGGGCCCAGCGAGGGATATCCACCGCTCGCTGGGCCCCGTGACTTTTAGGCTTCTTCCTTGGTGGCTCGTGCGCTTCCTGCGCGCTCGAGGATGTCATTTGCCTCACGGTCGGTCAGCGCTGCCTCGGCGGCGAGCTCTGCCTCGGTGTGCTTGGTGAAGTGGGAGACTTCGCGCTCAATATCGGCCTGATCCCAGCCCAGCAGCGGGGCAACGAATTCAGCGATCGGCTGCGCAGCGGCGACGCCGCGGTCGGCGAACTCGATGGCCACGCGCAGACGACGGGTCACGATGTCGTCGATGTGCAGGGCGCCCTCGTGGGTGACGGCGTAGCGAACCTCAGCCCAGATGTAGCTCTCGGCGCCTGGAACCGGCTCGAGCAGCGTGGCGTCCTCAGCAGCCGGGGCCAGCACCTCACCGATCAGAGAGCCATAGCGGCCGAGCAGGTGCTCGATGCGGTCCTCGCTGAGGTTATAGCGGCGAGCCAGCGCCGGTACCTGGTTGGCCAGCGCGTGGTAACCATCCGCGCCCAGAATCGGGGTGCGCTCGGTAACGGACTCGGACACCTTGGAACCCAGCTCCTTCACGGCCAGGTCCACGGCGTCCTTACCAATGACGCGGTAGGTGGTGTACTTGCCGCCGGCGACGGAAACCATGCCGGGTGCCACGCGGGCCACGGCGTGGTTGCGGGAGAGGTTGGTGGTGGAATCGGACTTGCCGGACAGCAGCGGGCGCAGGCCGGAGTACACGCCGACGATGTCATCGCGGGTGATCTTGTTGCGCACGCGCTGGTTGACCTGGTCCAGGATGTAGTCAATATCCGCCTTGGTCGGGGCCGGATCCGGCAGGGATAGGCCCTTTTCCCAATCGGTGTCGGTGGTACCGATGATCCAGTATTCGCCCCACGGGATGACGAAGAGCACGGACTTTTCGGTGACGAAGCACAGCGCGGCTTCCGCGTCGAGGGCATCCTTCGGAACCACGATGTGCACGCCCTTGGAGGCATGAACCGTGAACTTTCCTTCGACGCCTGCCATCTGCTGGAGCTTGTCGTTCCACACGCCGGTCGCGTTGATGAAAACCTTGCCCTTGACGGTGGCCTCGCGGCCGGTTTCCAGGTCGCGGACCTTCGCAGCGGTGACGCGCCCGCGGGCGTCCTTCTCAAAGCCAATGACCTCAGTGCCGGTACGCACGTTGGCCCCGTATTCGGCGGCGGTGCGCAGGACGGTCATGGTGTGGCGGGCGTCGTCGACAAGCGTGTCGTAGTAGCGCACGCCACCGACGACGGCGTCCTCCTTGAGGCCCGGGGTCACTTTCAGCACGCCCTTACGGGTGAGGTGCTTCTGCATCGGAACGCTCTTGGCGCCACCCATGAGGTCATAGAGGGTAAAGCCGCCAAACATCATGACGCGCTCCCAGCCGCGGTGGGTCAGCGGGAAGATGAACTTCAGCGGCTTCACCAGGTGCGGTGCAAGAGTGGACATGTTGAGCTCGCGCTCCTTGAGGGACTCCGCCACCAGGCGGAAATCAAACATGGCCAGGTAGCGCAGGCCACCGTGGAACATCTTGGAGGAGCGCGACGAGGTGCCAGCGGCGAAGTCGCGGGCCTCGAGCACAGCCGTCTTCAGGCCACGAGTGGCCGCATCCACGGCGGCGCCGGCGCCTACGGAACCTCCGCCGATGATGACGACGTCATAATCCTCGGTGGAGTAGTCGTTCCAGGTCTTTTCAAAATACTCAGGGTTGAAGCTTGTAATACTCGTCGTGCTCATTGTTGACTGAGTCTCCTCTCTCGCTGCACGGCGTCAGAAAGTCCTGTCCAGTTGACGGAATGCGCAGCATATCGTGCTCATCCACCACGAGCGCCCTGCTCACCGATGCCTCGGCTACCTGCCCGAAAGACGGATGAAGAAGAAGTTTTCTCCCACTGCCCATGCTATAGATCACCCATTTTTCTCTCTGGAGACGCTACTCACACGTAGGTTTCCATGGCGTAAGCTGGCGTTTTTAAGACATTCCATAGGTGAACAAAATAAAATAACACCCCCTTGCGGGGGTGTTTGCGGGCTTTTACAACTCTCGGCGTGCCGAGGATGTTAACGCTTATTCTTCTCCTGCAGGCGCGCCATCGTCTCCAGCACCTCAGCCATGCCATAACGCTCTGTGGAATAAGTCACCGCTTGGGCAGCCTTAATCACCTCAATGGGTGCAGTCTCCAGCGCCACCATATGCACAGCGACACCTTCCCCACCCTCCGCAAAGGTCTCATCCCCTGGCTCGTTTGCAAAGAACAAGAGATCCTTGGGCTCGGCTCCAATCTTCTTCACCACGGCTGCCAACCCCTCCGCAGGCGAAGACGCGGTCACCACTGCGCCACCAGGAGCATCGTTGAACTGCACCCCTTCGGCCCCGTCCGCGCAGGCAATGCGCCAGCAGGTTTGGGGGAGATCCCCAAAAGCCGCAGCATCCAGCACCTCGCCCTGCGGCGAAATCACGATCACTTCCTCAACCTGCGGGTGCAGTTGTACAAGCGCCTCCTGGAGCCGCTTCGAAATCTCGCCGTTCTCCATGCTCAACGCACTCTGATCCGCCGCAATCACCCGCGGCGCTTCAGAGTATTCAGCCTTCACCCGGTGTGGCAGGCGGGAAACGATGATGCGCGATTGCGTCGCCGCAGACAGCAAGCCCTGCTCCACCACGGATCCGGCGAAAATCTCCTTGCTGCTCGCCGTCATCGAGGCCTGGGCTTCCATCACGTCGGATTTCAGTTGCGCCATGACCTCCGTGACCTTGTCGCGGCCTTCCCCGACGCCGCGCATGGCCTCTTCGACCACCGAATTGAGGTTTTCCTTGATCCAGTCCAGGGTCTCGGGCGCAGTACGCGGGCGATTCTTCTCTGCGGCGTCGGCTCCAGCTTCTGCAGTACCGGTTTCCTCGTTACTGCCCGGCTTCATCAGTGCCATCCGATCCCGCATAAGCTCCACGGTGGCCTCAGAGACGCGGTCCTTAAGGCTTGTCAGATCATCGCGCAGCCGACGCACGCGGTAGCGCTCGGACTCCACCTCGGAGTCCTTTGCCTCTGCCTCCTCCAATGTCGGGGCGCCGCCGCCCTTGCGTGCCGGCACCCAGAACTCGCCGGCCGGCATCGGGCCAAACTCCGCTTCGTAGTCGGCCCACAGGCCCTCCAGGGCCTCCTGCATCCGGCGGCGCACCTCAGCGATGTCCGCGTCAAAGTCACCCGTCGTGTAATAAGGCTCCAAGGCCTTAATCAGCACAGGCGTCTTCGTGCGGCCCAGGTGCTTCTTCTGCCCCTTCGTCCACAGGCGCTGGGAACCAAAGATAACCTGCGGAATAATCGGCACCCCCGCGCCATGAGCAATCCGCGCCGCGCCATTGCGCATGCTGCGAATCTCGAAGCTGCGGGAAATCGTTCCTTCCGCGAACACCCCAACGAGCTCCCCGCTCTTGGCCAGCTCAATGCCCTTCACAATCGACGCCCCACCATCGATGCGGTCCACCGGCACATGCCCCATCAGCCGAAAAAGTTGTCCTGCCACCGGCGTCTTAAAAATAGAGGCCTTAGCCAGGTAGCGCACCAAGCGGCGCTTGCGATACGCCAGGAAAGCCCCAAAGAGAAAATCCATGTAGCCGGTGTGATTGCACACGATGACGGCCCCGCCCTTATCCGGGATATTCTCCTCCCCGGACAGGCGCATCTTGAGCCCCTGAGCAATAGTCACCCCGCGCCCGATGTGCGTGATCTGCCGGTAGAGGAAGTTAGCCACAGCGCTCATAGTGCTCCAAATGCTTAAGACCTTGCCGCCGGCGGAAGGCAGCAAGGAGGGGACAAAAGTAAGCGGCGCGCGAGCCGCCGTGCGCCGCGTTCTTCTAGGAGTTTACGGGGTACAGAACGTCCTTGCCCACGAATGGGCGCAGTGCCTCCGGAACCACGACGGAGCCGTCTGCCTGCTGGTGGTTCTCCAGAATGGCCACGAGCCAGCGGGTGGTAGCCAGGGTGCCGTTGAGCGTAGCGGCGTACTGGGTCTTGCCGTTCTCATCGCGGTAGCGCGTGGACAGGCGACGGGCCTGGAAGGTGGTGCAGTTCGAGGTCGAGGTGAGCTCGCGGTAGGTCTCCTGAGTCGGCACCCACGCCTCGTTATCGAACTTGCGCGCCGCGGAGGAGCCCAGATCCCCGCCCGCGATGTCGATGGTGCGGTAGGGAAGCTCCATCGCCGCGAGCATGTCCTTTTCCATGTTCAGCAGCTTCTGGTGCATCTCCTCGGCGTCTTCGGGCTTGCAGTAGACAAACATCTCCAGCTTGTCGAACTGGTGCACGCGCAGGATGCCGCGGGTGTCCTTGCCGTGAGAACCCGCCTCGCGGCGGAAGCAGGAGGACCAGCCCGCATACTGCAGCGGCCCCTTCGACAGATCGATGATTTCTTCCTTGTGGTAGCCGGCCAGAGCCACCTCGGAGGTACCAACCAGGTAGAGATCATCCGCCGGCAGGTAGTAGATCTCATCCGAGTGCTGGCCCAGGAAGCCGGTGCCTTGCATGACGTCCGGGCGCACGAGCACCGGCGGGATCATGAGCTGGAAACCGGCCTCGCGGGCCTTCTGTGCAGCCAACATCAGCATGCCCAGCTGCAGGAAGGCTCCATCGCCGGTGAGGTAGTAGAAACGTGCGCCGCCGACTTTGGCGCCCCGCTTGACGTCGATAAGCCCCAGCGTTTCACCCAATTCCAGGTGATCCTTCGGCTCGAAGTCGAACTGCGGCTTCTCGCCGACCTCCTCGAGCACGATGAAGTCATCCTCACCACCCGCCGGGGCGCCCTCCACCACGTTGGAGAGCTGGTACTGCAGCTCCGTCACCTTGGCCTCGGCCGCGGCCGCTTCCTCGCCGGCCGCCTTGACCTTCTCCTTCAGCTCGTTGGAGCCCTCCAGCAGCGCGGGGCGCTCCTCCGGGGAGGCCTGGCCAATCTTCTTGCCAAAGGCCTTCTGCTCCGAGCGCAGCTGGTCTGCCTTCACAATTGCCGCACGGCGCTGTTCATCGGCGGCGAGCAGCTGGTCCACCAAGGCGGGGTCCTCCCCACGGGTTACCTGGGAGGCGCGGACGACATCGGGATTTTCGCGAAGAAACTTGAGATCAATCACGCCGGTTAGTCTAGCGCACGGCCATACCTTTGCGCTGGTAATAACCAGCGGATTATCATGGATAACATGGCACCTCACATCATTACCGACGGCCCCGTGCCCAAGCACGCTCAGCTGCGGGATATTCTTTCCGAGCTCTGCCGAACCACTCTCAAACCCGGTGACATCCTTCCGGGCGAGCGCATCCTCGAGGAAACTTACGGCGTTTCCCGCATCACCGTGCGCCGCGCTATCGGTGACCTAGTAGCTGAAGGCCGCCTGCGCCGCGTGCGAGGAAAAGGCACCTTCGTGGCCCCCAACCCTCTGGTCTCCCGGCTTCATTTGGCCTCCTTTTCTGATGAGATGGGCTATCAGAAAGTACAGGCCTCCTCGCGCATCCTGCTGGGTGAACGCAGCGCCGCCCCCGGTGAAGTCTGCGCCTTTTTCGGTACGGAAGCCTCGGTTTCCCATACCCACCTGCGGCGCCTGCGCTTGGGCGATGGCGAGCCTTATTCCATCGACGATGGCTGGTATAACTCTGCCTTCGCGCCCACGCTGCTGGAAAATGACATCTACAACTCTGTCTACTCGATTTTGGATAACACCTTCAAGGTCCCCATCACCGAGGCCGAACAAACCGTCACCGCCGTGGCAGCTGAGGAGGACATCGCCGAGCTTCTCGACGTCTCACCGGGCACCCCGCTCCTGCACATCACCCGCCTCGCCCGCTCCGGGGACCGCCCGGTTGAATGGTGTTCCTCGGTCTACCGCACCGACCGCTACCGGCTCACAACACACGTCTCCCGCTCGCGCATCTAGTGATTCTCCCGCCGCCTTAGCCTTGGGCGGGCTAGAAGCCTGAGCCGTTGAGGGGGTAGTATGAAGAGTTCTATGAGCACTTCATCTGCGTGGCGCTCCGCCTCCGCCATCCGCGTCGTCCTCGTTGCTGCCGTGGCCGCGGCCGTCTTCTTGGCGTTCTACGGTCTCTTCAGTGGCGGGCCAACTGGCACCGATTCGGCCGCACATGACTCCGCTTCCCCCAGCGCCGACGGTAGCCAGGCCGCTGATTCCTCCGAAGGCGAAGCCGCATCCTTCACCACCGCCTCCGCGGGCTCGTGTGTGACGTGGGATATCGCCCCGGACGGCACTGCCACAGGTTTTGAGCAGACCAGCTGCGATAAACCGCACCGCTTCGAGGTCTCCGCCCGAGAGGATCTCAGCGCCTACCCCACCAGCGAGTTCGGCCCCAACGCCAAGCGCCCAGACGTCACGCGGCAAAACGCCCTGCGCGACGAGCTATGCGAGGCCCCCACGGTGAGCTACCTCAACGGCAAATGGGATCCCAACGGACGCTACGACATTGCTTCCATCCTTCCGCCGGCCGGTTCCTGGGATCAGGGTGACCGCACCCTCCTGTGCGGCCTGCAGACTACCGACGCCAACGGCGTACCGCAGGAGTCCACGGGCAAGGTCAGCGAGGTGGACCAGGCGATCGTCGCCAAGCCCGGCGAATGCCGCAAGGTGGATGACAAACAGGTAGTCAGCACCGTGCCGTGCCAGGAACCGCACCAGATGGAGACCGTGTCCGTCATCAGCCTGGCAGAGAAGTTCCCCGATGCTTACCCCAGCGATGAAGAGATGGATAAATTCCTCTCCGAAACGTGTACCCAGAACGCCATGGATTACCTGGGCGGCGAGGAGAATCTCTACCAATCCACGCTGCAGCCTTTCTGGGGCGCGATGAGCCGCGAATCGTGGGAGGGAGGCTCCCGTTCGGTGAATTGCTCGCTGATCCACATCAAGGACGGCCACTTCTCCGAGATCACCGGCTCTGCCACGGGCGGCCGTGATGCCCTGAGCATCAATGGCGCCCCGCCCACGGAGCAGCCGAAGCGCAACCCATTGCGCGACCCGAATGCCCAGCCAGCCGAGCAGAACTCCCAGCAGGGCAGCGAGAATGCCCAGCCGGCCGGGCAGAACGCCGATCCCGCCGCGCCTGAAGCCGTGGCACCGGCCCAATAAACCCCCGTCCGCTCAACAGGGAGTAAGCACATGTACGAGGTCAGCGAGGAACGCTTCGAGGAATTAGTCGGCGAGGCCCTGGACAAGATCCCGGATCGCTTCGTCGATCAGATGCGCAACCTGGTCATCCTCGTCGAGGAAGAGCACCCGGATAACCCCAACCTGCTTGGGCTTTACGAGGGCGTAATGCTCACCCACCGCACGGCCTCACACACCGGCCACCTGCCAGACACCATCTCGATCTACCGGCAGCCTTTGCAGGCGATAAGCAACTCGGAGGAAGAGCTCGCCCACGAAGTCATGGTGACCGTCTTCCACGAGGTCGGGCACTACTTTGGTTTCGAGGAGCACCGCCTCCACGAGCTCGGCTGGGGGTAGGTGCCTACCGTTGCCGCAATGAACTAAACTTCGGTATCCGCCCAGCGCCTCAGCACCCACTGGCCAAAGGGCTTGCCCTGGGGCTCCATGAGGGTAAAGCGGCAGTTGGGCATGTATCCGGTGTAAGCAAAATCGGGGTCCACGCCGCAGGCGTGCGTCGTCACCACACGAATGGCGGCGCCGTGGCTGACGACGACAATGTCTTCATCATCCTCCAGCTCAGCAGCGAGATCCTCCAGCACAGGCTGGTAGCGCCCCAACACGTCCACGTAGCTTTCCCCGCCCGGCATTCGGGCCTCCGGGTCGCCGTCGACCCAGCCGCGCAGCGCCACCATGTACTCGCGATGGGTATCCTCGCTGCCGCTCATTTCATGTTCGCCGGCGAAGACCTCGTGCAGGCCCACGCGCACTTCCACCGGAACGCCGCGCTCATCGGCTGCCTCGCCGTATGTGCGGGCGGCCAGCATCGCCGTCTGCTGGGCGCGCAGGGCAATAGAACACACAAAGCGCACGCGGCGACCCGCGCACAGCTCAGCCAACTCGCGGCCGACATCTTCCGCCTGGCCGCGGCCGCGCTCGGTGAGCTCGGCACCCGGCGGGCGGGTATCCATGATGCGGTCAATGTTGGAATACGTCTGGCCGTGGCGCAGGAGGATGATTCTTCCGGTCATGCTTCACCACACTATTGGCCGGTGCGCGCCTGCGCTACCCAGTCATCGGCCTCTTTCAGCCGCGCCAAATCCCGTGGGCCCTCCCCGAGTTTTACTGCGGAAGGCCAGGAGCCGACAAAAACGACGTTCTCCGCACGCAACCACAGCGCCCGCAAAGCCTCCGCCACCGGTTGGTCCTCGATGTGCCCGATGAGGTCGGCGTGGAAGCGGTAGTTACCGAAGACGGTGCGCAGCGGTCGGGATTCGATGCGGGAAAGATCCACCCCGCGGTGCGCGAATTCCTGCAGGGCGCCGACGAGGGATCCCGGCTCGTTGGGCAGGGTGAAGATGACCGATGTCCTGTCATTTCCGGTCCGCGCGGTGGGCTTTCCGGCTGGCCCCACCAGGACGAAGCGGGTCGTGGCCCCGACAACGTCCGCGACATTCTCCGCAATCGAGTCCAGCCCGAAGACCTCCGCTGCCCGGGCAGGGGCGGCCGCAATGTCCACGTCCCCGCGCGCCACGGCCTGCGCTGCCGCGCCATTCGACGCCGCCGGGACATACTCCACGTCCGGCAGGTTCTGCTCCAACCAACCGCGTACCTGCTGGTAGGCCACAGGATGCGTGGAGAAGGTTGTGCGGCTGGAACTGCCGGGACGCACCAGAATGGAGAAGGACACCGGCAGGTCTACCTCGCGGTAGATCTGGACCCGGGAGCCGTCGGCAAGCGCGTCAAAGGTAGCCGTGACGGGTCCGTCCACGGAGTTCTCAATGGCCACGCAGGCATAGTCCGCCGCGCCCGAGCGCACCGCCGCCAGCGCCTCGGCCGGCGAGCTCACCGGAAGGCCCTCGGGGGAATCAAAGTCAGCGGCAAAATGCTGCATCGCCGCTTCTGTGAAGGTTCCGGCGGGCCCGAGGAATGCGATGGTGGTGCTCATGGCAGCAACTTTATCCCACTCAACTACTAGACTGAGCCGCCATGGAGAGAAGCGAGTTCACACTGGACAAGCTGCGCGAGGATCTAGCGGGCCTGAGCCCTGCCGAGCACGGCTTCACGTACCTCGATCTCGAGCGCCGGCCACAGGCACACGGGCGCTTGAGCGGGTGGATTCTCTCGGTCAAGGATCTCAACGACGTCGCCGGCATGCCCACCACGCTCGGCCATGCCGAGCGCACCTACGTGGCGGAGGAGACTGATCCTTTCGTGCAGGAGCTGATCGACGCCGGCGCGCGAGTCGTCGGCAAGTCCGCCGCGCCCGAGCTGGGCCTGCGTGTGGACACCGAACCTGTCGGCCTGCCGCACCCGGATAATCCGCTCTACCCGGGCCATACCCCAGGCGGTTCCTCCGGCGGGGCAGCGGTCCAGGTGGCGCGAGGATTACTGCGCGCCGCGCATGCTTCCGACGGTGGCGGCTCCATCCGCGTGCCGGCTGCCGCCTGCGGCGTCGTCGGTTTTAAGCCCGGCGGCGAGGACCTCTCGGTACAGGGCTTCATCACGCGCAGCATCGCCGATACCGCAACGCTGCACGGCCTTCGCCCGCGTGCCCGGCGCGCCCGCATCGGCGTGCTGACGGATCCCCTCTTCGCTCAAGCCGAGGTAGCCCCACACATGCTGCGCGCGGTCGCGGAGGCCACCGCCGCCTTTGAAGGCGCGGGTTTCGAAACCGTGGCCATTTCACCCTATCCCCAGGCCGCGGCTACCTTTGAGGCCTTCCAGCACATCTTTAGCCGCCGGCTGGCTAGGCTTGACTTCGCGGAGGGCTACGCGGAATGGATTCGCGCGAAGGGCCGCCGAGTCACGGATTCCGAATTTGCCGCGGCCCGCGCCCACGCCGCTCAGCTACCGGAAATGCTGGCACAAGAGTGGGAAGTAGACGCCATCTTAAGCCCCATGCTGGCCTTCGATCCGCCCCGGCGCGGGCATTTCCTGGCGCTGGAGCACCAGGCCAACTTTGATGAGCAAACGCGGTGGTCACCGTGGGGTTCGTTGTTCAACGTGGCGCAGCTGCCCGCCATCTGTGTGCCGTGGCCGGTGCGCGATCACCCGCCGGTGGGCGTGCACTTAGGGTCAATCACGCTTGATGACGCCTCCCTTCTCGGCCTCGCCCAGGTGCTTCACCCATGATCGCGCGCTCACGCCTGCGGGCGGAAATACTCATCGTCCTCACCATCACCTTTGGTATTTCGGGTGTGCGCGCCGCGTTGCGTCTGACCGATTCTCTGCTCAACCCGGCGCCGCTCAATGAGCAATCGGTCACCATCAACGCTTCGCAGTCAGCGACTACGTTGCTCGACCTCGCCTTCCAGCTGTGCAGTGCCGCGGTGCTCTTCGCGTGGGGAGCGCTTGCTCTGTACTTGATTTCCTCTCCACCCCGCCCGCAGTGGCGGGATGGCCTGCATGGCGCGGCGTTGGCGGCGGTAATCGGTCTGCCGGGTCTGGCGCTGTATTACATAGCGCTGCACTTCGGCTGGACCAAGGAGGTCGTCCCGGGAGCTTTCGATACGTGGATTGAGATTCCCGTGCTGCTCATCAAGTCCTTTGCTAATGCCTGGGCGGAGGAGCTCGTGGTGGTGTATTGGCTCATGACCAGGCTTAAGCAGTCTGGGTGGGCCCTGCCCGCAACGCTGGCGGCTTCCTCCATCCTGCGCGGCTCTTATCACCTTTACCAGGGTGTTTCCGCGGGCTTCGGCAATATCATCATGGGCGTGGTCTATGGCTGGTACTTCCACCGCACGGGCAAGGTGTGGCCGTTGGTCATCGCGCACTTTCTTATCGACGCCATCGCTTTCGTTGGCTACGCCCTCCTCTTCGGCGCTTAAATAAGAGCTATCAGCAAGCCACAGCGAAAAGACAGCTACCGCCCCCTGTGTGATAGGTGGGGCAGAAGTTGTTTCGCGGTACAGTGTTCCCCATGACCTACCAAGGACGCGATCCAGAGCGCGAAGCCCGCCGTGCCGGCGAGCCCCACGGCAGACCTCGCCGCGCGGACTCCGCTAGCTCTGCAGGCCCTTCCCGCCCCCGGAACATGGCCAGCCCACGCGGCTCACACGCGGCCGGTGATGACGCTGGCGAGTTCGTCCTTGGTGCCGACGGGCAGCCCTTGCGCGATCGCTACGGCCGCCCGGTGCGCCGCCGCCCATCCGCGCAGCAAGCTAATCCTGCGCATTCATCCTCCCGCGCTCAGCGCCCCAGCGCGCGGCGCTCCCGGCCAGAGGAGACCCGCTTCGACGTCGACGCCTACATGGCCCAGCGCTCCCCCGCACGCCCTGCGCCCCGCCGAAGCGCGCCTTCACAACAGTCTGCTGTCCGCACCAATCGGTACACCCCGGATGCCCCACCGCGTAGCTACGCTCCGCAAGCCCCCACCCGCAGGCGTGCCGAAGGTCGCCCGCACAGCCGCCGCAAGAAAGTAAACCCAGCCAAGCAGGCTTTCGGTTGCCTGGGCTGGCTCGTCGTCATCGCCCTCGTCTTCATGGTGGCCTTTACCCTGTGGACGGATTCGCGTTTAACGCGCATCGATGCCCTACCCACCGAGCAGGTGGCTCAGACCTCTGGTACAAACTGGCTGCTCGTAGGTTCGGACTCGCGCCAGGGGCTCACTGAAGAGCAGCAGGCGGAGCTAGGCACCGGTGGCGATGTGGGCGTCGGCCGCACCGATACCATCATGCTGCTGCACATTCCCGCATCCGGAAAGGCCCAGTTGGTCTCCATTCCGCGCGATAGCTACGTCGACGTCCCCGGCTTTGGCATGGACAAGGTCAACGCGGCCTTTACGTACGGCGGCCCGCAGCTGCTGACCCAAACCGTGGAGCAAGCCACCGGCCTCCACATCGACCACTATGCGGAGATCGGCATGGGCGGCTTGGCCAACGTCGTGGATTCCGTCGGCGGCGTGGATATCTGTGTTAAGGAGCCCATCAACGATCCGCTTGCCGGCATCGACCTCCAAGCGGGCTGCCAAAAGCTCCGCGGGCCGGATGCCCTCGGCTACGTGCGCACCCGCGCCACCGCGATGGGTGACTTGGACCGCGTGGAGCGCCAGCGCGAATTCTTCGCCGCACTGCTGGATAAGGCAACGTCTTTCTCCACGATTGGCAACCCCTTCAAGGCAATTTCACTGGTTAACCACACCGCCGACTCCTTCATCGTCAACGAGAAGGACCACGTCTGGCACCTTGCCCGCGTGGCGCTATCCATGGCCTCCGGCGTGGAGACGAAGACGGTTCCCATCGGCGGCTTCGAAGACACAGTCGTGGGCAACGTCGTCCTCTGGGACGACGCCGAAGCCCAAGCGCTCTGGGACTCCCTGCGCTAAGGCTTCGGCCGGTCGTTTCGATCAAATAAGGCTCCAAAACCACAAGGTTTTGGAGCCTTATTTGATCGTTTCGTACCCACGCCTCGGGGGGGCGAAGGCGCCAGGGCAACTAGCGCAGCGTCACCTGACGGGACTTGATGTTTTGCAGCTGCTTGCGCTCATCGGCGTCGAGGTTGGCGTCGTTGGTGATCTCCTCCTCCAGCGCCTTGTTCACGCGAGACAACTCTGCCTCGTAGGAATCGTGCGCAACCTCCGGATCGAGGTCGAAGACCGGAGCGATGAGGCCGTGGGTACGGAAGACACCGGCAAACTTGGTGTTCTCTCCCAGGTTGAGCTCACCGCGAGCGGCGATGCGCGCAAGGGCGTTAAGGAAAGCATTCTCGTCATCGCAGGGGCGGACCCAGCGGATGTGCGCCTTGCCGCCACCGGCGTTAGCCCAGAAGGCGGTGCCCACAAAGCCTTCAGCCTCCTGGCCCACCTGGTAGGACTCGATGACGGAATCGTTAGCGCGCTGCAGGGCCTGCGCCATCTGCGGAGGAACCTGCGCGCCTTCCGGCATCCACCACGCGAAGTCCTGGTAGACGTTGATTTCCAGCTCGGCGTCCTCCTCCAGCAGCTCCTTGAGCTCCGGCTGGGAGCCATCAGCAGCGGTGGACTCGAGAGTGGAACCCGGCGCGTTGTTCTTCACCCAGTTCAGGGCGAAAGCCAGGTCGCGGCCCGGATTGTGCGTGTGGGACTGCACCTGCAGGCCCACGAAGGCCTCACCGCCGGACTCCTCATCACGGATGAGTGCGGCGGTAGCCCCGGGCAGCACGGTGGCGACGTAAACGTCCTTGTCAAAGCCTTTCACAGACAGCTTCGCCGTTGCGGAAGGAACGAATTCCTGCAGGGCGACGAGGCTAGCCTCAGCGGCGAGTCCACCGAAGGGGCGGGGGTGCTTTTCTAGGGCAGCGCGCTCGGCGGCGCGGGCAGCGAGCTTAGCTTGGCGGCGGGACATGCCCTCCGGCAGCTGTTCGTTCTTCTTTTTCTTCTTGGCCATACTGAACAACTTACCTGTTCATTACAGCTCAATGGCATGCAGGGCCACTTCCGGCTGGTTCGTGGCGAGAATATCCACCCCATTGGCCCACGCCCACTTCATATCCTCAGGTTTATCGATGGTCCACATGTACGTGGGCAGACCATGCGCACCAATGGCGCCTGGTTGGAGCTTGCCGCGCAGCAGCGACATGCCTAGGCCCGTGGGCTGCGATAACAGGATGTCCGGGCGGTTGAAATGGCGCTCCCAATCGCGGCGCAAATATATGCGGTCGATATGCGGGGCGAGCGCTGCCATTCGACGGATGGCCCGGTGGGAAAAGGAAATCATGTGGATCCGGGGGTCGTCGACAAGCCCTGCGTAGCGCAACCGCAGCACCATCTGTTCTTCGAGGATGTCGCCCTGCCCCGAGGGATGCTTGGTCTCGATGTAGAGGTGATGCTTCTTATCGCCGAGCATCTCGAGGAGCTCGTCGAGAAGCAGCATGCGCTGGCCACCACCGATCTTGAGGCGGCGCAGCTCCTCCCATGTCATGCGAGACACTCGGCCTGAGCCATTCGTGGTGCGGTCCAGGGTGGGATCATGGTGAACCACCACCTTGCCGTCACTGCTCAGGCGGATATCGCACTCGATGCCGTGAATGGGAAGCTCGAGCGCTTTTTCAAAGGCAAGAGGGGATAGCTCCGGATATTTCCCGGAGTATCCCCTGTGGGCGACAATCTTCACTAGCCGAAGATTTCTTCCTTGATGGTGTTGAGAGTGTTGAAGGAGTTCTCGAAGCGCTCCTTCTCGTGGTCATCGAGGGCCAGCTCGATAACACGGTTGACGCCGGAGCGGTCAACGATGGCCGGGGTGCCGATGAAGACATCCTCGTGGCCGTACTCACCCTGCAGGTAAGCGGAGACAGGAAGTGCGACGGCCTGGTTCTGGATGACCGCGCGGGTGATGCGGGCCAAGGCCATGCCGATGCCGTAGGAGGTGGAGCCCTTGGCGTCGATGATGTGGTAGGCGGCGTCGCGGGTGTCCTCGAAGATCTTCTCGATGCGCTCGTTGTAGCCCGGGTCCTTTTCAGAACGGTGGGACAGGGAGACACCAGCGATGTTGGCGGAGGAGACGACCGGCAGCTCGGAGTCACCGTGCTCGCCGATGATGTAGGCGTGGACGGAGGTCGGTGCCACGTCATCCATCTCAGAGAGCATGTAGCGGTAGCGGGCCGAGTCCAGGACGGTGCCGGAGCCGATGACGCGCTCGTGCGGGAAGCCGGAAGCCTTCCACACCGCGTAGGTCAGCAGGTCCACCGGGTTGGAGGCGACCAGGAAGATGCCGTCGAAGCCGTTCTTCATGACGTCACCCACGATGGAGTTCATGATCTTGACGTTCTTGTCCACGAGCTGCAGGCGGGTCTCGCCGGGCTTCTGAGCGGCGCCGGCGCAGATGACGACCATGGAGGCGTCCTTGCAGTCTTCGTAGGTGCCCTTGGTCACGCGGGTGCGGGACGGGGCCCAGACAACACCATGGTTGAGGTCCATGACGTTGCCCTCGAGCTTCTTTTCGTCGATGTCGATGATGGCCAGGTGGTCAACAGTTCCCTGGTTGACCAGAGCGTAGGCGTAAGCAACTCCAACGTCGCCCGCGCCGATGAGTACTACTTTGTTTCCAACATGATTTCCCATGCCTCCTATTGTGCCCCCAATGTCCGAATTTTGCTCGTTATGCGCCCGAATTCACAGACCCAGTAGTCCGATCTCACATTTTCATGTCCGATCGGACATCTATGGAGGCTGCGCTGCACGTCGCACCTAAAGCTGGTTCAATGGCCAGCATGCGTCAACTTGCGCGCCGCATCGCACTCAGAACCGCCCGCACGGGCCTTCAGGCTGCAATCTTTTCCTTGGAGATCATCAGCGATCTCACGCCCGGCATGCGCATGACTGGCCGGCGGCGCCTGCCACAAAACATGTGGCCCGGGCTCTTCGGCGCCGAAGTCGCAACGTGGGCAGCCGTCTCCCCTTCCCTTTTGCCCCGCCCGTGGTGGGTCACCGCCGCCAACGTGGCCATCGGCCAAGGCGCTGGACACCTCGCCGCGACCACCGCGGCCTTCGCTGCCAAGCGCGCGCTGCACCACGCTGGCCGCCGCCCCCAGGACCGCGTCGGCCCCACCACTCGGCGCTATTCCTACTACGCACTGGGGGTTGGCACACTCATCGCAGGCATACGCTCCCTGCGCAACCAGACGGAGCAAGCCCGGCTCGTGGGAAAGCTCAATGACCGCGGCCCGCAGTCCGCAGCACTGGGCATGGCCATGGGCACGGCAGGCTACGGCGCCTTGCTCGTTGTGGGGGAGGCAGCCCAGCTCACCGTCACTCAGCTGTCCCTCCAGGTCCAGCGCTGGCTGCCCAGGTGGATTGCCTGGCCGCTAGCCGGCGGCGCGGTCGGCTTCGCCACAGCCCTGGTCAGCGACCGGATGGTGTGGCGTCGCCTGCTCCGCAAGGCCTCCGTCCAAGGCTTGGCGCTCAACAAACTGGTATACCCGGGCTCCGCCATGCCGTGGGAGCCCGAGCGTTCAGGCAGCCCCTGGTCCCATGAGCCTTGGACGGCCGTCGGCTCACAGGGCAGAGCGTTTCTTGACCGCGGCCCGCGCGCCCAGGACATCAAGGAGGTCATGCACTTCGAGCGCGCCCACGAGCCAATTCGCATCTATATCGGACTCATTCGCGGTCGCGGCCCGCACGCCGCCGCACGCCACGCAGTGGCGGAGATGGACCGCACGGGTGCGTTCCACCGCGACACGATCGTGCTGCAAATGCCCTCCGGCTCAGGGTGGATCAATAACTATGCGGTCAGCGGCTACGAATTCCTCACGCGGGGCAATTGCGCCACCGTGGCCCTGCAATTCGACTACTTGCCTTCCATGTTTTCCTACCTGGTGGACAAGAACCTCTCCCGCACCTTTGCGCGCGAGCTCATCGCGGCCGTCCATGCCCGCCTCGAGCTCCTCCCCAAAGACAACCGCCCCAAGCTGTATTTCAGCGGCGAGTCCCTAGGCTGCTATGCCATCGTGGAGAACTTTGAGACGCTCGAGGAACTCCTCGCCGCCTGCGATGGTGCGGTCTTCACCGGACCCCCGCGGATGACCAGCTTCATGCGGCGCCTGCACCGCGAACGCGGTTCCCTAGAACGCCTGCCGCTTATCGACGGCGGCCGGCACCTCCGCTTCGCCGCCGTTCCCGCCCACATGGAGCACGACGCCTTTGGTGAGCCTTATGGCCGCTGGGAACGCCCGCGCGTGGCGGTGGGCCAGCACGCCTCCGACGCCATCGTGTGGTGGGACAGCAAGCTCATCTACGCCCGTCCCAACTGGATCCACGAGCCCACCCCGCAGACCCTGTACGCGGATACCTTTAAGAATCTGCGTTGGCACCCGTTCATTACCTTCTGGCAGGTAGCCCTGGACCAGATCAACTCCCTCAACGTGCCCGGCGGCCACGGGCACAACTACTTCGAGGAAACGTTTTGGTACTGGGATTCCGTCCTTGGATCCCAAACGCGCACTCAACTCACCCCGGAGCTAGCCGAGCGTATGCGGGTCTTCGTGGAGCGCGACCAGCTCAATAAACCTTCCGACTTCCGGACGCACGTGCGCAAACAGCTCTAGCCGCACGCATGTGCGCTCACTGCGCTAGCCGCACTTCACACCGGTGCTGTGGTGCGGGCAGTAGCCATTGGGCACCTTGTGCAGGTACTGCTGGTGCTCGTCCTCAGCCAGGTAGTACTGGCCTGAGTCCGTCTCACTGAGGAGGGTGACTTCGGTGGTGGTGGCGCCGAAGCCGGCGTCGGCAAGCTTGCCCGCGTAGGAATCCACGAGCTGTTGAATCTCGGCGCGTTCCTCCTCAGTCTCTGGGTAGAAGGCCGAGCGGTATTGCGTGCCCACGTCGTTGCCCTGGCGGAAGCCCTGGGTGGGGTCGTGAGCTTCCAAGGCTTTAACCACAAAGTCGTGCAGGCTCACGCGCTGTGGATCATAGGTAATCTGCACAGACTCCGCATGGTTGGTCAGCCCGCGGCAGACCTCGTAATAGGTGGGGTTTGGCGTGGTGCCGCCCGCATAACCCACGGAGGTTGCCTCCACGCCTTCGGTCTCCCAGAACATCTTCTCGGCTCCCCAGAAACAACCGATGGCAATGATGAGGGATCTCTGCCCCTCTTTCCACGGGCCGGTAATCGGAGTGCCCAGGACCGCGTGGGGCTGCGGGTTCTTAAGAACAGGCTCCGCGCGCCCGGGAAGAGCGTCCTTAGCTGCCACCAGCGTGGGTTCTGGCTTGAAAAGAAACATGCTGGGTTCTCCTTACACTTAGCGTTGTCCTCCCTCTTATACTCCGCCGCACTGCCCGCAATCCAGGTTTTTGTTCACGGCGACTCCCATAGAAAAATTATTGTGGCCAAATTCTCATCCGGGCCCTACCATGGGGCCTCGTACCCCAAAGAAAGGATGAAACAAATGGCTGTTTACGAACTTCCGGAACTCGACTACGCATACGATGCCCTGGAGCCGCACATCTCCGCTGAGATCATGGAGCTGCACCACTCCAAGCACCACGCTGGCTACGTTGCTGGCGCTAACGCTGCGCTCGAGGCTCTGGAGGAGCAGCGCAACGGCGAGGCTAATGCTGACGCCATCCGCGCTCTGTCCAAGAACCTGGCCTTCAACCTGGGTGGCCACACCAACCACTCCATCTTCTGGAAGAACCTCTCCCCGAACGGCGGCGGCGAGCCCACCGGCGAGCTGGCTGAGGCTATTAACCGTGACTTCGGTTCCTTCGAGAAGTTCAAGGCTCACTTCTCCGCCGTTGCCACCGGCCTGCAGGGCTCCGGCTGGGCAGTTCTGGGCTATGACCACGTTGCTGGTCGCCTGGTTATTGAGCAGCTCACCGATCAGCAGGGCAACATCTCCGTGAACTTCACCCCGCTGCTGATGCTGGATATGTGGGAGCACGCCTTCTACCTCCAGTACAAGAACGTGAAGGCTGACTACGTTAAGGCCGTATGGAACGTCTTCAACTGGGACGACGTTGCTGAGCGTTACGCTGCTGCTACCAAGTAAGCACGACGGCCTCCTTTAAGGCCACGTAGCTTCAACCCGCGCTGGGACCTCTTCGTTGAGGCCCGGCGCGGTTTCGCGTTTTATGGACCACTCCCCTTCCGCCCTTCCCTATAGGGATTTAGAAATTAAACCCCCTTTCACAAAACTGCTATGGCATAATTCACACCACTCGCACATATGGATGCGACATCTCAACTGACTCTCTTCAGGTGGTTTTGTGAACTCACTTCTTCTCGTCTTTATCGGACTCGCCATGATGCTGGCGGGCTACCTGCTGTACTCGCGCTTTCTTGCCTCGAAGGTGTATCAGCTCTCCGATAGCTTTTCCACGCCGGCCCACACCATGGAGGATGGCGTCGACTACGTCCCCACCAACAAGTACGTGCTGTGGGGCCACCACTTCACCTCGGTTGCGGGCGCAGCACCCATCATCGGCCCCGCCGTCGCCGTGATCTGGGGCTGGCTGCCAGCCTTCCTCTGGGTCACGCTGGGCACGGTCTTCTTCGCCGGCATGCATGACTTGGGCGCGCTGTGGGCTTCCCAGCGCCACCGCGGACAGTCCATCGGCACGCTCTCTGGGCGCTATATCGGCGCCCGCGGGCGCGCGCTCTTCCTCGTCGTCATCTTCCTGCTGCTGCTCATGGTCAACGCGGCCTTCGCCGTGGTCATCTCCAACCTGCTGATTTCCACACCAACCGCCGTCATCCCCACGTGGGGCGCCATCCTCGTCGCTTTGCTCATCGGCCAGGCTATCTACCGTTTTCGCTGGAACCTGACCATCGTCTCCATCGTGGGCGTCGCCGCTTTGTACGCGCTGATGATCATCGGTGACCGCGTCCCGCTGGCCCTGCCGGAAACCGTCCTGGGCATCCCGGACCGCGGTGTGTGGATCATCCTGCTGTTCGTCTACGCCTTTATCGCCTCCCTGCTTCCGGTGTGGGTCCTGCTGCAACCGCGTGACTACATCAATGGCCTGCAGCTTTTCGTGGGCCTCATCATCCTCTACGGTTCCTTCCTCATCACCCGCCCAGAGATTGTTGCGCCCACCGTGTCGGATCACGTCCCGGACAACACGCCTGGCATCTTCCCGCTGCTCTTCGTCACCATCGCCTGCGGCGCTGTCTCTGGCTTCCACGGTGTGGTCAGCTCGGGCACGTCTTCCAAGCAGTTGGATAAGGAAACTGATGCCCGCTTCGTCGGCTACTTCGGCGCTGTCGGCGAAGGCCTTCTCGCGCTCGGCACCATCGTGGCCACCACGGCCGGTTTCAAGACCGCCGCCGATTGGGAGGCCGTCTACAACGAATGGAATGCCGGCGGCGTCGACGCCTTCGTGCAGGGCGGCGGTGCCCTCATGAACGAAGGTTTGGGCATCCCCACCTCGCTGTCCGCCACCATCCTGGCCACCATGGCCGTTCTCTTTGCGGCAACGACGATGGATTCCGGCGTGCGTCTGCAGCGCATGGTGGTCTCCGAGGCCGCCGAACTCATGGGCATCAAGCTCAGCGGTCTGGTTGCCACCATTATCGCCGTCGGCTGCGCCTTGGGCCTGACCTTCTCCACCGGTGTTGACGGCTCCGGCGGCATGCTCATCTGGCCGCTCTTCGGCACGACCAACCAGCTCATGGCCGGCCTGACACTGTCCATCATCGTGGTCATCCTCACCCAGCTGCGCCGCCCGACGTGGCCGGTGCTGATCCCGCTGGTCTTCGTCACCATCATGTCCCTGTGGGCTGCGGTGCTGCAGCTCAAGACGCTGTTCCAGGCCGGAAACTGGCTCCTCCTCGTCATCGATGCCGTCATCATCGTCGCCGCTATCTGGGTTATCGCCGAGTCCATCGCCGCCATCTCCCGCGCGCGCAAGGCCCCGCAGGTGGTGTGGAAGGACGAAGACATCGAACCTCCCTTGCCGGTCAATGCTCGATAAACTCAAAGCCTTCGGGCGCGGTCTCGACGAGTTCTATTCCGCGCCCTATCGGCGTTCCTTTGCCAAGGCACAGCAGGAGGAAGATGATCTCTTCATGCTGCTTATCCTCTCGGAGGCTCTCGGCCTGCCGAATCCCGCCAGCTATTACACCTTGGAGTTACTGCCGCTGATGTATGAAGATTTCCACGCCTGGCACACGCGCATGGGCATGGAGCGCTCACCCTTGAATGGAATCTCATGTTGTTAGCCCCCATCATGTTCTTCGGCGGCAAGGGCGGGGTGGGTAAAACCACGCTGGCCACCGCCACCGCGCTGCGTCTGGCTCAACAAGGCAAGCGCGTGCTGTTGGTATCCACGGACCCAGCGCACAACCTGGGGCACATCTTTGACACCGCGCTTGGCGACGTCCCAACGAACGTCCGCCCCAACTTAAACGTCATCGAGATCGACCCGGCGCGGGCGACGGAGGAGCACCTGAGGGGCGTCGGCAAGCAGATGCGCCGCTTCATGCCGGAGCGTCTGCACCGCGAGGTCGACCGGCACCTGGACCTCGCGCGGCACTCGCCTGGCACGCACGAGGCGGCGATGCTGGAGCGCATAGCGGAACTCATCGAAGAGCAGCAGGACAGCGGGGAGTTTGAGCACATCATCGTCGATACCGCTCCTTCCGGTCACACCTCGCGGCTCATGGCGCTGCCGGAAATCATGGCGGCGTATACCGATGGGCTTCTGGCCCGGCGCGAAAAGTCGGATAGGTTTGGCGCGGTGGTGCGCGGCATGACCTCGGCGGAGAAGGCGGTATCCGCCAGCTCGCAGGATCCGGTGGACCGCCGTAATCAGGAGATCCGTTCCACGCTGCTCAAGCGCCGCCGCCGCTTCGAGCGTTTGCGCTCCGTGCTTTCCGACGAAACCACGACCGCCTTCTTCCTCGTCCTCACCGCGGATCGCACCCCGGTGTTGGAAACCGCCGAGTTCTTCACGGACCTGAGCTCCCATGGCGTGCACTGCGGTGGGCTGCTGGTCAACCGCCGCACTCCGGAAAGCACGGAAGAGTTTCTTCAGCAGCGCCGCGCCTCGGAGGATGCGGCCCTCGCGCTGCTCGCGGAGAAGCTGCCGGGCCAACCGGTGCACACCATCCCCTGGCTGCCCCACGAGGTCTCCACCCCAGAGGCGCTCGCAGCTCTGGCCGCTGAGCTTCCCTTCGATATCTAGTCGGCGCTGCGTGCCACGACGAAGTCCTTAAAGTGCTCGACCGGCGGAGCATCATCGCCTTCGCGCCACACCAAGCCCAGCTCGCGGTAAGCCGCGGGCTGCAGGGGCACGGGGTTGCGGGCTTTGAGGTAGGGGTCATCGAGTGGCAACAGAGCCGATCCCAGCCCGGCGGCCACGAGGCCCGCCACGGTGGTGAGCTCCATGGATTCGAAGACGAGGCGCGGGGTGAAGCCGGCCTCGCTCGCTAGGGAGTCGAGCAACATGCGCGTTCCATAGCCCGGCAGCATGCCGATGAAGGGTTCATCGCGGAAGTCTTCCATGCGCACCCCGTCTCGCCCTGCGGCCCAATGACCTTCCGGAACCGCTAGACCGAGGCGTTGCAGTTTGAGCTGGTGCCACCCTAGCGGTCCGGGGGCCGTAGGGCGGGGGCCGACCAGCGCCAAGTCGGATTCGCCGGCGGCTACCCTCTCCACGAGCTCGCGGGCCGCACCCTGGTGCAGACGGATATCCACGTGGGGATGCTGGGCGCGGTAGGCCTTGAGCAGCTCCGGGACCATCCACGTGCCCAAGGAATGCATGAAGTCGAGGCGCACGGTGCCGCGCTCCGGATCCATGAGGCGGGACACGGCATCGCGCGCGGCAGCTTCGGACATCAACATCCGCCGAGCGTGTTCCACGAATGCCTGGCCGCGGGCATTCAGCCGCAGGCGCCGGCCGCTGCGCTCGAAGAGGCTGGCCCCCACCTCCGCCTCGATGCGCTGCACGCGGCGGGTCAGCGCGGATTGGGAGAGCCCGAGGGCGTCGGCAGCCGCGCCGACGAGTCCATGGTCCGCCACGGCGACCACGCCGCGCACATCCTCCAGGTTCATGCACACCTCGCATGCTTTAAGTAACTTTCGGACATTTTACACATAATCCGCGCTAGACCATGCTTGATGCATGACCAGAACGCGGCGCGCCACCATTGCCATGCTCTTCGTGGGCCTGGCAATTTTTTCTTGCCTCTACCCCACCCAAGCCATGCTGCCCACCCTGGTGGAGGACATGGGCATGTCCCCCACCGAAGCCGCCATGACCATCTCCGCGGCCACCGGTGCGCTGGCTATTTGTGTCATCCCCGTGTCCATCATCTCCGAGCGCATCGGCCGCGGAAAACTGCTGCTTGTTTCCACCATCGCGGCCACGCTCATCGGCATGCTTGTGCCGCTGGCCCCCAATCCAGAGACCCTCATCGCCACTCGCGCGCTCCAGGGCGCTGTCATCGCCGGTGCACCCGCTACCGCCATGGCCTGGATTTCGGAGGAACTCGAAAGCTCCTACGTCGCCCGCGCCATGGGGCTGTACATCGCCGGCACCACCATCGGCGGGCTGACCGGCCGCCTCATCCCCACCGGGCTTCTCGAGCTCACCTCCTGGCGCTGGGCCCTGGCCGGCTCCAGCCTGGTCACGCTCATCCTCGCCATCATCGCGGCAATCTTGCTGCCCTACCAGCAGAATTTCACCCCAAAGGAAATCCACTTCCGCTCGGAACTGCGCGCTATCTTCCGCCATGCCCGGGATACCCGCCTCATCCCCTTATTCATCGTGGCCTTCGTGGCCATGGGCACCTTCGTGTCCCTCTATAACTTCCTGGCATTTAGGCTCATCAATCACTTCCACCTCGCGCCCGGTTTGGCCGGCTTGGTCTTCCTCTTCTACCTCACCGGCACGTGGTCCTCGGCGCGCGCCGGCCGGCTGGTCTCGCAAGTAGGCCACGCCAACACGCTGCTCCTATCGTGCCTGCTTTTTGCCGTGGGCATCGCGCTATGCATGGGCTCTTTAATCCCCACCCTGCTCGGCATCGTGTTATTCACCATCGGCTTCTTTGCCGCGCACTCCACGGCCTCGGGGTGGGTGGGCCATATCGCCACCCACGACCGCGCGGAGGCCTCCAGCCTCTACGTCTTCTTCTATTACCTGGGCAGCTCCATCCTGGGCGCGCTGGCCGGCGTGCTCTTTGATTCCTTGTCGTGGACCGGCTTCATCGCCGTCTACACCGCCCTCGCCGCGGGCATCGCGGTATTGAGTTGGGTTGTAAGAAAAACCGGATAAACTCGTGTTTTATGGACAAGTGGTCGCCGCGCACATGGCACAGGAAAGCATCCCGCCCGGTCAGCCTGTGGATGATGGTGTTTCTTCTCGCCGGCGCAACCCACACCCTTATCCCAAACTACCGCTGGGTCCTCATCCACCTCTTCACCCTGGGCATCCTCAGCAACAGCATCGTGGTGTGGTCCCAACACCTCACCGAAAAATTCGTGCAGCTCAAAGTTCCGATGTCGGCCCGCCCTCGCCAGCTCGCGCGGATTTACCTGCAGAATGCCGGCGTTATCCTCACCCTCGTGGGCCAAATCCTCAGTGAATATTGGGGCCACCACTGGGTGCTCACACAGATAGGCGCCACACTCGTCGCTCTTGCGGTGTCCTGGCATGGGTTGGCCCTCTTTGCTTTGTGGCGCCGCGCGGAATCCAAACGATTCCGCCCCGTCGTCGCAGCTTATGTGGCCTCGGCCTTCTTCCTTGCCGTGGGCGCTACTCTTGGCGCATTCCTCGCCACACACCCCTCCCATCCGCGCCTGCTCATTGCACACGTTGCCGCCAACATCGGCGGTTTCGTCGGCCTCGCAGCCGCCGGTTCACTCACCATCTTGTTCCCATCTATCTGGCGCACCAAGGGAATCAACCCACACATGAGCCTAAGCTTCACGCTGCTGGCGCTGGGCGTGGTGACCACCGTGATCGGCAGCGCGTGGAATGTACCGCAAGCGGGTCTGATCGTCTACTGCGTCGGCTGGGCGCTCAGCCTGCAGAGCTGGCTGCTCAATGCCCTCACCGTGTTCCGAGAACCACGCGGGCGCATCACCTTCCCGGCGCTATCTGTGCTCTTTTCCTGCTTCTGGTTGCTCGGCAGCCTGGTGTATTACACCACCCAGCATTTCTTCTCCAGCGAGCCACAGATTCCCATGCTCGCGCTCGTCGTAGGGTTTGGCGCCCAACTGCTCATCGGCGTCATGGGCTATATGCTGCCCACCACGATGGGCGGCGGCCCTTCAGCGGTGCGGGCTGGCCTGCGCGAATACAACCGCTGGGGGCTGGGGCGCTCGGTCTTCATCAACGGCGGGCTTGCCCTGTGGCTGGCCACCTCCAGTTCCCTCACCATGGTTGCCGCCTCCCTGCTCTGCCTCGGTTCCATGGCCATCATCCCCGTACTCACCGCTCGCGCGGTCAAGGCTCAGAAAGCCGTGCTCCTCAAGAAGGCCGAAGGCCCAGCGCCCACGACCACCACGGACTGGGACCAGGTGTGGGTGGCCCTTGCGGTGCTCATTATCCTCGGCGGACTCAGCCTCATCCTGTAGATCCCCAGACCTGAAACCCGCAACCTCCTGGGGTGGGTGGTGGGGCGTCGGCAAGCGCTTGGCGACGCCCACCTGCAGGTTGCGGGTTTCAGGTCTGGGGACTTGCACACGGGAGGGCAGGGAGAAGCTAGGGCTCGAGGGATGGCACTCCCGGCGCGCCGTGAGACATCCACTCGCGGACGGCATGGGTCGCGCGCACATCGCCGGCGTTATAGCGCAGAATCTGCGCACGCGCGTCCGTGTCACCGGCGAGGGCGGCTCGGCGGGCATTGACGGATTCCTCGCCATCGAACTCTTCCGGCCATTCAAAGCCAGCGACGGGCGCCACGGTTTTCAGCCCCAGGCCCGCAGTGCCGGCGAAACTGCGCTTGACGTGGACGAACATGTCCACCCATTCCTCTGAGGAGATGAATTCCTCGACCTCCTCCAGGCTCGGGGAGGAGAAGCGCTGGGCGGACCTGCGCATCCAATGGTTTTCGCCGTGGGCGGAGTAGCAATAGGCCGCGAAGGTCTTGCCCGCTGCATGCGCGTCAGCGCGCACCCCCATGAGCCACTCCCAAAACTCGGCGAAATTCTCCGCCTCGGCCCGCCCTCCCAGCGGATCCCAGGTCACAAAGGGGTGGTACTCGCCGTCCAGGAGCGCGCCCCACAGGTAGGCACCTTGATCCAGGTAGGCCTCCATATCGACGTCGACTTCCACATCCGCGCGAGGAACGCTAACCCGGTCGCGGCGCAGCAAAGGGACGCCCTCGCGCCACGCAGCAGCGAGGGCGGAGGGGGCGCCGAGGGAGGCGTCGATAAGCCCCTGCACCGTCGTGATACCGCGCTCGCGGTAGGGGTTAGCGCGGTCGCCCGGCAAGAAGAGGGAGATATCATCCCGGGCCTCCAGCTCTTGCTTACACAAGGGCCAAAAGCGGCAGGAGGCGCACTCCTTGACGCGGCGCGGCCCAGCGGGAAGCGGCTGTACGAGCGCCTCATCGATGCCGAAGCGCGAGGTATCCGTGACAAAAGCCTGACCGCGGTCCTGCCCAATCGCCGCACCCCTGCCAGAATTCAGGCCGACGTCCTCCAAACCCCGCGCGGCCAGGGCTAAACGGTAGCCATCGACGGCGTGATGCTTAATCTTGTATTTCGCCGGCAGCGGCTCACTCAATCCCAAGCGATGGGTGGGGACAACCAGCGTGCGCGAGTTCTCATGCGGGCGGGCCACGCGGTGATCCGAGACGATAACGGGGCTGTACTTATCACCATCCCGAACCAGAAGCTCCACGCGCACCATCCACTCCGACGTGGAAATGACGGCGTTGGTGATGTGTGTGTAACCGTGAGCCAGCGCCTCCAGCGTGGCAAGCGCCCGCTCGAAATCATCCCCCTCCAGATCAATCCGGCGGAAACGGCCAGGCCCCTTCTTGGGAAGGCGAGCGAGCGCGGCATCGATAGCCGCGGCGTGGCGCTCCGCCCGGGCTTGGCTCACCGCGGTGCGTGGGATCTCGGGATGGGCGCGGCGCTGCACCAAGCGATAACGGCAGCCCACGAGGTCCGTGGCGACGAGCACATCCTTCACAGCAGGTGAGCTTAGTAGACCACCTTGCTAGAGTTGTAGCGAGACCCTAAAGATAGATTATTTAAGGACGTTTCAATGGGCATTATGAAGAAGATCCGCAAGGCCCGCCGTGAGGCCCGCGCCGAGATCAAGGCTGCCAAAACCCGCGCAAAGGCAGAGGTAAAGGCCGCGGATAAGGCCAAGCACCGCCAGCAAAAGCTATTGGCCCGTCAGGAAAAGGCGCTTATCAAGTCCGAGGAAAAGGGCCTAAAGAAGCGCCGCAAGCACGAATACAAGATGGCCAAGAAGGAACTCGAGCGTATTAAGGAAGGCCGCTTTAATAAGAACAATGTCAAGCGTTATGCCGGCGCCCTGCGCACCGCAGCGCCCCTTCTTTTGCCTCTCCTTTACCGCGGCATCACCGTTGCCCAGCGCGAGGTTGAGAAGAAGCGCGCGCAGAAGGCCGGCGTCAGCGCCGAGCAGCTGGCCTCCTTCTCCGGCCACGGCGCACCGCTCAAGGCCCGCACCGCCGGTATCCGCAATTCGCTGAAGGATGCGCAGCTTCCCGCCGGTTTCAAGCGCGACGTCAAGGAGCGCCTCAACGAGCTTGATTCTGCGATCGACAATGCCGAGTACATGACCGATCAGCAGCGCCAGCGCGCGCACCGCTCCATCTCCGGTGAGATCGACTCGCTCAACGACGAGATCCAGTCCAAGCTGCGCGCATAGCCGCTCACACGGATTCTCTACGCCTTCGGGCCGCTGCCTTCCCCGCTTTTAGACGGTGGAGGATATGCGGCCCGAAGGCTTTTTCTTTCGCACTCAAAACCCCTTTTTGAAAACCCGCATTAGCGGCGTCACGGAATTTGTTTTCGTTCTATAGTTAATAGCGGGAGAATCAGTTTAGAGCTCGAATGGAGAAACATGGCACGCCGCGAAATCACCCAGTTTTTTGACGATATTGATAATTCGCCCCTCAATGAAGATGAAGTGATCGTTATCCGCTTCAGCGTTGACGGTAAGGATTACCTCCTCGACGTCTCGCAGGAGAATGCTGACAAGTTCCACGCCGCCCTGGAGCCTTTCGTGAAGGCTGCCCGCCACCCGGTCAAGAAGGACACTCGCCGCTACAAGCCGGCCGATGTCCGCGCTTGGGCCGCCAAGCACGGCTACGAGGTGGCCGAGCGCGGCAAGATCCCCAACGACGTCATCTTGGCGTACCGCGACGCCAACAACCTCTAAAGAACGCCCTGCTCGCGTGCTGCCGCCACGGCGGAGGTGCGGGAGCGCACGCCCAATTTGTCGTAGATGTGGACCAGGTGAGACTTCACCGTCGCCTCCGACAGCATCAGCTCCACCCCGATCTCACGGTTTGAGGAACCCGCCGCGACCAGCTTCAGCACCTCGAGCTCGCGCGGGGTGAGCGAGGTGCGCGGCGTGCGCACGCGGGTCATCAGTTTGTCAGCAACCACGGGCGAGAGCGCCGAGTCACCTTCCGCCGCCGAGCGCACCGCCGCGAGCAGCTCTACCGGCGGCGCGTCCTTGAGCAGGTAGCCCACCGCGCCTGCCTCAATTGCGCCGAGGATATCCGCGTCGGTGTCGTAATTGGTCACCACGAGCACCTTGGGGGGATTCTCCATGGAGTAGCGGATAGCGGCGGTCGCTTCCGCACCACCCATGACGCGCGTGCCCTCGATCCCCGCACCAAAACGCAGGTCCATGAGGAGAACATCGATGCCACCCGCCTGGGCTGCGGACACAGCAGCTTCGGCCGTGGCAACTTCGCCCACAACCTCGATGTCCTCAGCCCCCTCGAGCACCGAGCGTAGACCTAGGCGCACGATCTCATGGTCGTCGGCAAGCAAGACCCTAATCACGGGCTTCCTCCTCATTGGTACAGTGTGGACAATTTCCTAATCTACATCGTTGTTTAAGGGCACACTAACTGAGACCGCCGTGCCACTTCCCGGCGTGGATTCAACCACGACCTCGCCGCCGAGTTCCGCCGCGCGCCGGCGCATGGCGGTTAGACCAATATGGCCCAGCCCCGCCGGTTTATTTTCCACCGCCTCCGCATCAAAGCCCTGGCCGTTATCCACCACGTCCACGCGCACCTCATCCGGCGCATACGTCACGGTCACGCGAGCCTTCGTGGCGTGGGCATGCTTGACGACGTTCCCCACCGCTCCCTGCGCAATCCGCAGCAACGCGGCCTCCACCTTCATGGGTAGCTGTTGCGCATCGCCTTCTACGTCCACTGAGACGTCGAGGCCACCGGTCGCCGCAAAATTCTCGGCCATCCTTGTCATGGCCGCCCCCAAGGAGGTTTCGGACAACGCCGCCGGCTGCAACGCCGCGATCATCGCACGCGCTTCGTGGAGGTTATCCGCCGCTGTTCGCCGAGCCAGTTCGATGCGTTCCTGCGCCTTGGGGATGTCCTCCTGTGCGAGATCGCGGTCAGCGGCATGCAAAAGCATCTGAATGGAGGACAAGCCCTGTGCCAGCGTGTCGTGGATTTCGTGGGCGATGCGCTGGCGCTCAGCGGTCATGCCGGCCGTGCGCTCGGACTCCACGAGCTGGGAACGGGTCTTCATCAACTCCTGGTTCATGCGGCTCAACGCCCGGAAGGCATAGGTAATAGCAATCGTCACCAAGGCCGATACCGCCGGGCCCATGATGCCGCCGAAGGAGAGCCCGCCCGGTACTTGCACCAGGATGGTCACCGCCGTGGCCGCGAGCACGCAGATGATGCCGGGAATCATCTCCAGCACATAGAGGTAGACAAAGTACAGAGAGAACACGAGGTAGATGGCCGCGGGCGCCACCGCTATATCCGCTAACCACAAGACCGTGAGGATAACCATCCAGCCATAGCGCGCGACGCGCGGCAGGGCCTCCATATAGGCCGAGCCCCCGAAGTACACCACCGCGAAGGAGACCAACAGCAGCAGGTTGAGCACGCCCTGCCACAGCGGCAGGCGTACCGTCATAAATATCGCCACCACCAGCAGCGTCGCCGTCAGGACGTGGATACCGTTGCGCAGTGCATCCGATTCAACCGAGGGCTGGTCTAGTGTGGACGTCATGCGCCACAGCCTACTTCCCCCACTCGCCGCCTGCCTGATCGGCATAAGTTTTGCCGCGGTGGGGTGTTCAGATGCAGCCGACCCCGCCCCCACCACCCAGGCCGCCAACCCCTCGTCCGACACAAACTCAGGCGATGGCCTGCCCACGGACGCTACCGCCGAGGTCAGTGACTGGGAAGACTGCCCCTACCTGGACACGCAGTGGGTGGCCGATACGAATGGGCAGAGGATGACCCGGTGGGGCGTCGACAAGCGCTTTAGCACCCCCGCCTGCGTGTTCTGGTCCTACCCCGAGGACCCACAGGTTACCGTCCTGGTGCGGCAGATGCCCAGCGTGGAGGAGGCCCGGGCGGTCGTGGATTGGGCCGCACCGGTTGAGGATACGGAGCTCGCCGAATTCGATGGGTGGTCCGGCGGGCGCGGCGTCTTTGAGAATCACTCGGTCTTTGCCGTCCAGAAGGACAACCACGCCGTGGTGGTGTGGTCAAACCAGCTGCAGACTCTCAAGCCCCAGCTCATAGCGCAGGAAGCAATCAACCGCTTAGGTCTGTAACGACCTATGCACAGTAACGACCTAAGCATTTAATGGTCTAAACAGCGACTAACGCCTAAACGGCGACGTCATTATAGGGCATCTGCGCCGCTACCCAGGGGAAAATCACCTCCATGAGCAGGAAGAAAACCCCCACGGCGAGGGCCAGCGCCAACACCGCCTTGACCACGGTGGGGCCGGGCAACAGGTTCCAGAGTGCGCGATACATTAGTTCTCCTCCAAGACAGCGGGGCGGTCATTGTCAGCTGATCCGGGTGCTTTAGCCTCGCGGTCAGTCTCCATGGCGTGGATGATCATGCGCTCTGCATTGGAGAACTGCGGGTGGCAGGTGGTGAGGGTGAGCAGGGATTCGCTGGGGTCAGCCCCTTCCATCCCGGGAACAGGCTGGAGCACGCTCACATCACCCGGCAGGGTGATATGGCGCCCCTGTACAGCCTGGTATTCCGGCTTGGCTTGCTGCTCTGGGCTGAAGCAGTCCCCCGCAGCCCCCTCGATAGGCAGCACGCGGTAGGTAATCCAGTCCGTCGCGGTTTCGATGACGATGGCATCGCAAGCCTGCAGGTTTCCCAGGTCATTGAAGGGAGCGCCCTTGCCCACACGGTGCCCGGCTACCGCGAAATTGCCCGGCTCACCAGGCATCTGCGTGTCGGTATAGTGCCCCGGCCCGCGCAACAAATCGTCTTCGTCGGTTCCTTCGAGAACCGCGAACGCGAAGTCCGAGCCGAAGGCCGGGATATAAAGGCGCGCAAAGGCCTCACCGAGCTTCGGGGCATGGCCCGCTCCGCGTGGGTTGTGCCATTCTTCCTGCAGCGTCTCGTTGGCTTGGTCCTGCTTGTGACCAGACTCGATGTTTGTCCAATAGGACTCATAAAAGGCAAAGAGAAGCAGAAGCACGCCGGCCGTCAGCATAAGCTCACCGATGACGGTCCCTACGGTCGGCCGAGTGCGCGCGGTGGGGTGGGGCATACCCATACCTTAGCCTCCCGGTAACGTGTAAGTGCCCCATCACCCTGCAGAAAGAGGAGTAGGCGATGATCAACATCTTCATGTACCCGGTCTCCGGAATCATGAAACTGTGGCACTTGCTTTTTGGTTCCTTCCTTGACGGCTCGATGGCGTGGATCCTCACCATCGTCTTCCTCGTGCTCACGGTCCGCGGCATTATCGCCCCGCTGAATTGGCTCTCCGTGAAACAGGGCCGCATCGGCGCCCTCATGCGCCCGGAGATGACCGAACTCAATGAACACCTCACGCAGGCCGATTCGGTCGACGAGGCTGTCGGCATCCTCACTCAACAGCGCGAGCTCAAGGAGCGTTTCCAGCACAACCCGCTGGTGGGCTGTTTCCCTGCCTTCCTCATCATCCCGGCTTTCATTGGCCTCTACCAGGTGGTTCTTCGGGTGTCAGGTTCCGCGAATGAACCGGTGGGGATGCTCACGCTTGACGACGTCTCCTCCTTCCGCACCTCCACCGTCTTCGGCGTCCCCCTCACCGATTTCGCGCGCGAGCATCACGACTTGGTCCTGCCGATGCTCGTGGCGGCACTCGTGTTCACCTCCCTCAATACGCTCATCACGCTCTACCGTGGCTTTCTTACCACGCTCTTCGATCAGAAGATTCCGCGCCGCCTGCTGTGGTTCATGGCGCTCATGGTGGTTCTCATTCCGTGGATGCTGTGGAAAGTGGCCTGGCATGGCCCCATCCCCGTGACCATCATCTTCTACTGGGGCTGCTCCTACCTCTTCACCCTGCTACAGACCTTGGTATATGAATTCATCCTGCACCGCCGCTATCCCCTACCGGAGGCCGTCCACGAACAGCGGCGCAACAGCATCCGGCGGTGGCGGGCTAAGGAAAAGAAGAAGGAAAAGAAGGCCGAAAAACAGCGTCTTAAGGAAGACCCTGCGCACAAAGAGGAGGTTGCTGCTGCCCGCAAGCGCCACTCTGCCATCGTGGCGGAGGCACGCAAAATTGTTAAATCGAATAGTCAGCAGGAGGCGCCGAGAGAAGCTGAATAGCCAGCTGCTTCGCGGTTACTAGTGGAGCGACGTCGCGGGTAAGGCGAGCGCCGGCAAGGCCGCCATCGAGGAAGATGAGAATTTGGCTCGCCTGCTCCTCTGAGGGGTAGCCGTTCTTGGCGTTGAGCAACGCTGTGATTGTGGAATGAATCCACGTGCGGTGTTCCACACAGGCGGCCACGATGCCCCGCTCGGCATCCGTCTCTGGACGCGGGTATTCACCGCCCGCGTTGAGGAAGTGCGAGCCCCGGAACTCCATGGAGGGCTGTTCCTCAATGGCCTTATCGAAGAAGGCCAGGATTTTGCTCTCCGGATCGGTCGCGTCCTCGGTGCGCCTCTGCCAATCAGCGCGGTATTCCTCATCGAGGGCCTCAACGTAGGCGATAACGAGGGCATCCTTGGAGCCAAAAAGGGAGTAGAGCGAGGCCTTGGCCACGTCGGCCTCGCGCAGGATACGGTCGATGCCGATGACGCGGATGCCCTCGGTGGTAAAGAGCCGCGTGGCGGATTCAAGTAGTCGGCTGCGCGGGCTCGGGCGGTTGCGACGCGACTTCTTTTCGGCCATTTCTTCTCCTTACATGACAAAACCGGTTCATCTATACAATATAGACAAACCGGTATGTATGCGAATTTTTACTTCTTGCGGCCCGTAATGGCTCCCACGATCCACAGCAAGATACATGCACCGACCGTTGCCGTAATGATCATCAGGAACCAGTTATCACCGACGCTCTTGTTGAAGAGCGCTAGCAATCCGCCACCGATGAGGCCGCCGATAACACCAACGATGAGGTTGGTAAACAGCCCCTGGTCACGCTTCATAATCTTCTCAGCGAGCCAGCCGGCAATGATGCCAACAACAATCGAGCTAAAGAAACCGAGACCGAGTCCCATGTCACTCACTCCTTCTAATAACAGTAAATAGCGTTTATCTACGTACCCTCCCACCGTACGCGTTAAAACACCAAAACGACCCGGGCCCACCCTATTTCCACCGGATGGACCCGAATCGTTATAGCGAGGTTATGAGATGGTTACTCCGAGTCTGGGCGAACCACCATCATCGGGCACGGCGCGGACTGCAGCAGCGCGCGGGAGGTAGAGCCCAAGAGCATGCCCTTGAAGCCACCGCGACCGTGGGAGCCCACAACGAGCAGCTGCGCACCTTCGGAGGCCTCCGAGAGTGCACGGACCGGGCGGTCACGGGCGATAACCTTCTTAACCTGCACGTCCGGGTACTTCTCCTGGAACTCCGCGAGGCGTTCGGTCAGCAGTTCTGCTTGCTCCTTCTCGACCTCGGCCCACTCCGCTTGGGCTGCTGAAAGCCCAGCCAGGGAAGCTTGAACCTGCATGTCCATCCAGGTGTGAACGGCGATGAGTTCAGCGCCGCGGGCATCTGCTTCCTTGAAGGCGTAATCGGTTGCCTTCTGGGAGACCTCAGAGCCATCGACACCGATAACAACGGGACCGTACTTCGTGGATTCGGTGACGTGGTTATCCTCACGGACCACGACCACCGGGCAGGATGCGTGGGAGACCACAGATGCAGATACCGAGCCCATGACCATGCCGGACAGGCCGCCCATGCCGCGGGAACCCATGACAATCATGGTGACGTCCTTGGACATCTCCAGCAGCATGTCGATCGGGGAACCCTCAGCCACGGTGTGGCCAATCTTCAAATCCGGGGCAATCTTGTGAGCCTCGGCGCGGGCCTCCTCGATCTTCTCTAAGGTCTCTGCCTGGAGGTCATCAAAAAGCTCCTTCGGCGGGACCATGCCTTCGGCGTAGAGGAACTGCGGCATCGTGTAACTCGATGCGATACGTAGCGGGATACCCCGCTTCACCGCAGTATTTGCAGCCCAGCGGACGGCGTTCTTCGACGCTTCCGAACCATCAACGGCGACGACGACAATGTCTTCCTTTGCCATGACCTTTCCTTTCGAAGTGCTTACACCTCCAGTCTAATACCTACTGGCCGACCTGTGGGGCGGTAGCGGCATCAGCGTTCGCTGGGAAAAGAATGTTGTAGGCAGCCACAGCAATATCACGGATGACGGCACCGATACCATTAGAGAAGAAATCGATGACGGGCGCGAGAATAGAGTTGAAATCCATGGGAAAAAGAATATCGCAAAAAGGGCGTGGCGCAACACCACTTCCTATCCGCGATGGGCTAAACCCCACCCACGCCCGCGTTGCCGAAGGCCCCATCACCGCATGGGACTTTGTGCACAACCTCATCGTGACCCAACGCCACCGCCACCCCGAAGATAACGACGCGGCCCTCCAAGCCCGCTTCACAGCGAACGAGGTTGTATCCCAAGACGGCACCGCGCTTAGTCCCGACAGCATCCTCAGCACCAACGCGATGGTGTATTTCTATCGCATGCCGGCTCCCGAAACACCCGTCCCATACGACATCCCGATCCTGCACGAAGACGAGCACCTCTTGGTCGTCGACAAGCCGCCCTTCATGGCCACGATGCCTCGCGCCCGCCACATCACGGAGACTGCCACCGTGCGCCTTCGCCGAATGACAGGCAACAACGAGCTCTCCCCCGCACATCGCCTGGACCGGCTTACCTCGGGCATCCTTGTCTTCACCAAGGACCGTTCCGTTCGCGGCGCCTACCAAACGCTCTTCGCCGAGCGCCGCGTCACCAAGACTTACGAAGCCATCGCCCCGCTTGCCGACGTCTCACCAGGCACCGTCTGGCGCTCCCGTATGGAGAAGACCCCGGGGGAGTTACAAGGCCGCATCGTCGAGGGCGAAGTCAACGCCATCACCGAGATCGGCGGCGTGGAACCAGTAGATAAGGCACCGTACGAAGCCATCCACGGTTCACTTCCCGAGATAGCGAAGTACACTCTCAAGCCGCAGACCGGCAAGACTCATCAGCTCCGGCTACACATGCTTCAGGCGGGCATCCCTATTATTGGTGACCCCATATACCCGGTTATTTTCCCTGCAGAGGCCGAAGACATGCGGATTCCCATGCACCTGACGGCGACACGCATTTCCTTTGTTGATCCATTAACAGCCAGACCCCGAGAATTCTCCTCTCAACTACCGCTTGAAACCCACCATTTATTGAGCCCGTAATTAGGAACCTTTAACCACCGTCAAGGGCTTCGACTTACCTTTCGAAGGCCGGGATCTCGCTTTCATTTCCAAGCGGACGCCCGGCCGCCCACCAGGTGCCCGTGTCCCGCGCGCCCTTCCACTCGGCAACGTAGGCCACCACCAAGCCCGCGACCGGAACGACGACAGCGCCAATCGGGCTGAACAGAGACGCCACGAAATCAATCACATGGTCAATCTGGAAAAACTCAAACACCATGCCGTAGAACTCACCCCGGCTATGCAGGTCTGGGACGCGATTAGCCACGGGTTCAATCACGGGTTCTAGACGGTCACCAATCGCCGGCCCGAAAAGCAAAAGAACAAAGGACAGCGCCGCCAATGCGAACTTCTTGCTGAGTTCCCGCGCGCCCGCGCGGTGGGGATGTGTGGCTAACTCAACGCGCCTCTTCCGTGCTGACTCGTTGGCAATCGGAAGAAAGTCGATCCGCTTAAGGCCATCACCGAGTCTTACCCGCGCTGAACGACTATCGGGCTCAAAGACATCTACAGTCTTGCCCGCAAAGAAGTGGCTCACGCCGTCCTCTTCCCACCCTGACGCCGCGTTCTCCCTTAACACCAACGAATGTTCAACGTCCTTCACGCGCGAAACGACCTGCCCCTCATGAATAAGACATGCAGCCGGCACCCTATCCATCAACCCACGGGGTATAGGACACTGCGCAACCCGCGTCTGAATCTCATCCGAGGTAGCAAGACTTTCAGCACTTTCTGATTCCGCCAGGGCAGAAACTTTGCTCCGTGCTGCAAGCAGAACATAGACGGTCTTTCCCTCATAGGGAAGTTCCCACAGGTCAATCTTGTCGCTCAAACGCAACGCCCCCAACTTTGACAGACCTGGTGCCGAGACGGCCCTAATGAATTGGTCCCTCCCAAAAAAGCCATTTGTTCAGACCTGGAAGTGCAGACCTGGCGCGTGTGAAAAACAAAAAGAGACCGTTAAAGCGGTTGTGCTTTAACGGTCTCCCTTTGTTTGTATTGAGTTGTTTGTTGTTGTTTGGTGTCGGCGGTTTCTTACTCTCCCACAACCTCCCGGTTGCAGTACCATCAGCGTTAGCAGGCTTAGCTTCCGGGTTCGGAATGGGTCCGGGCGTTT